>CALMBN010000359.1 GCA_937860195.1 uncultured Novosphingobium sp. | reverse complement strand
TCGCGCACCGGATCGCGCCCGGCCAAAGCCAGCGCATGGTTCACCGCCGCCCCCAGATCGCCCGATGTGTCGAGCAGGGTTCCATCAAGGTCGAAGCCGATTGTGGCGAAGCGGTGGGTGGTCATGGGTGCAGGCCCATGCCTGTAAAAACCCAGGTCATCAACCAACCCCGTCCATGCTGAGCTTGTCGAAGCATTGTTCTGTTCGTCGTGCCGCAATGTGATGCCGCAAGAAGGACAGTGCTTCGACAAGCTCAGCATGAACGGGTTGAAGGGGGCAGGGTTCCTATTCAGCGTTCTGGAATCGGCAACAAATCCGTGGCATGGGCATCAACCATGAGCGCATCCGACATTCCGCTAGCCGTCATCGTCCTCGCCGCCGGCAAGGGCAGCCGGATGAAGAGCGACCTGCACAAGGTGCTCCACCCGATCGCCGGACATCCGATGCTGCTGCATCTGCTCGGCAGTCTGGGCGAGTTGAGTCTCGCGCGGCAGGTGATTGTCACGGGGGATCGGCGTGAGCAGATCGAGGCGGCGCTGACCGGGAGCAAGGCCGAAGTGGTGGTGCAGGACCCGCAGCTAGGCACCGGCCATGCGGCCTTGATGGCCAGGGATGTGCTGGCGGACTTCACCGGGCTGGTGCTGGTTTGCTTTGGCGACGTTCCGTTCCTTTCGAGCGCGACCGTTGCCCGGCTGTGCGCGGCGCTCGATAGTGCAAAGGTCGCGGTGCTTGGTTTCCGTCCGGCGGACAGTGCAGCCTATGGCCGGATCATCGCAGATGCCGATGGCACGATCCTAAAAATGGTTGAGCACAAGGATGCATCACCTGAAGAACGCGCGGTAAATCTTTGCAATTCTGGCGTTTTGGTGGCGCATAGTGCTGATATCTGGCGCTTGCTCGGCAAGGTTGATGACAATAACGCCGCACGCGAATTCTACCTGCCAGACGTTGCCACCCATGCCATCGCCGAAGGCGCGCGGGTCGCGGTGGTCGAGGCGGACGAGACCGAGGTGATGGGGATCAATTCCCGCGCCGAACTGGCCGATGCCGAAGGCCGCTGGCAATCCGCCCGGCGGCTCAGGGCGATGGACGATGGCGCTTCGCTGATTGCGCCCGAAACGGTGTGGTTCGCCTGGGACACGGTTCTGGGCCGCGACGTTCTGATCGAACCCAACGTGTTCTTCGGCCCCGGCGTGACAGTGGACGATGGCGTCAAGATACGCGCCAATTGCCATATCGAAGGCGCTAAGATCGCCAGCGGCTGCGAAGTCGGCCCCTATGCCCGCCTGCGCCCCGGCACCGTGCTGGAGGCCAAGGCCAAGATCGGCAACTTCGTTGAGGTCAAGCAGTCAGTGCTGGGCGCGGGTGCCAAGGCCAACCACCTCAGCTACATCGGCGATGCCGAAGTCGGCGCCGGGGCCAACATCGGCGCGGGCACGATCACCTGCAACTATGACGGCTACTTCAAATACAAAACCGTGATCGGTGAGCGCGCCTTTATCGGCAGCAACTCCGCGCTGGTCGCTCCGGTCAAGATCGGCGCGGATGCGATTGTGGCAGCGGGCAGTGCAGTGACCCGCGATGTGGCGGCCGGTGAATTGCGGCTGGTG
>CALMBN010000358.1 GCA_937860195.1 uncultured Novosphingobium sp. | reverse complement strand
CCAGCGACATGGCCGGGATCAGCGTCACGCCCGCGCCGCTCGCGACCATGCGCACGAGCGTGTTGAGGCTCGTGGCGCGGAAGTCGCCGAACTCGCGCGCGCCGGCATCGAGGTGGTGCGCAGCTTCACCGCGACGGCGCGCGCCGAGGCGGCTTGGCTCGAAGGTCGCACCGACGAAGCGGCACGCGAAGCTGCCGCCTGCCTTCCGCTGGCGCGCACCAAGCACCATGCCGGCTACGTGGCCGAGCTGCTGGCCTGGTTGCGGCGCGGCGGCACCGAGCCGTCCAGGATGGCGAGGCCCGCCTCGCCCACATCCCAGATCTCGCCGGCAACGCGATGCAGACTGCCCGTGTGTGGCGCTTCCGTAAGGGTGGAAACTCGAACGTCCTGGCCCCCAACCTCGGCGCGGCAGCTGGCTTCGTGATCCTCGCCGGTTCCACGGTCACCAGCTCGGGCCTGACGGTCCTCACGGGCGATCTGGGTGTGAGCCCGGGCAGCGCTGTGACGGGCTTTCCCCCGGGCATCCTGAACGGCACCAAGCAGTTCATTTCGGGCGCGGGCTACAACGATATCTACGTTTGCATGGTCCGCACCAGCGATGACCGGGCCAAGGGCATTTCGTGTCTGGTGGTCGAAAAGGATACCCCCGGGTTGTCGTTCGGCGCGCCCGAGAAGAAGCTCGGCTGGAACGCCAGCCCGACCGCGCAAGTGGTGTTCGAGGATTGCCGTGTGCCGGTGGCCAACCGGGTCGGCGCAGAGGGTGACGGATTCCGCTTTGCCATGGCCGGCCTCGATGGCGGACGGCTCAACATCGGGGCCTGCTCGCTCGGCGGGGCCCAGCGCTGTCTGGATGAGGCGGTGGCCTATACCAAGGACCGCAAGCAGTTCGGCCAGCCAATCGCCGATTTCCAGAACACCCAGTTCATGCTGGCCGACATGGCAACCGATCTGGAGGCCGCCCGCGCGCTGCTCTATCTGGCCGCTTGCAAAGTCAGTGCGGGTGCGCCCGACAAGAGCCGCTTTTCCGCCATGGCCAAGCGGCTGGCAACCGATAGCGGCAGTAGAATCGTCAACGATGCGCTGCAACTGTTCGGCGGCTATGGCTATCTGCGCGACTATCCGATCGAACGCTTCTGGCGCGACCTGCGGGTCCATTCGATCCTGGAGGGGACCAATCAAGTGATGCGAATGATCGTCGGCCGGGACCTACTGCGGCAATGACTCAAGATGTTTTGATCCGCCACGAGGGCTTCGCCGCGTTCCTCTCGCTCAACCGGCCGGGGGCGATCCATGCGCTGACGCAGGGAATGGACCATGCGATGACTGAGGCGCTGCTGGGCTGGCGCGATGACGAAGCCGTGCACGTGGTCATCATCGACCATGCCGAAGGCCGCGGGTTTTGCGCCGGGGGCGATATCGCCTTCCTCCGCAATTCTGCGCTGAACGATGGCGGCGCATCGGGGCGGAAGTTCTTTTATGAGGAATACCAGCTCAACCATCTGCTGATGACCTATCCCAAGCCGGTGGTGGCCTTCATGGACGGAATCACCATGGGCGGCGGCGTGGGGATTTCGCAGCCTGCGCGGTTCCGCGTCGCGACCGAAAACACCCGTTTTGCCATGCCCGAAACCGGGATCGGGCTGTTTCCTGACGTGGGTGGCGGCTGGCACTTGTCACGCCTTTCGGGCCGGATGGGCCAGTTTCTCGCGCTGACCGGTGCACGGCTTGATGGCGCGGAATGCCTGTGGACTGGCCTTGCGACGCACTACCTTCCGCATGATGCGCTCGCCGAGGCCAAGGAGCGGCTGGTGCATGCCCACGATCCGGCGCAGGTGCTCGCCGCGCTCTCGGTCACCTCGCCGCATGCCCGGATCGAAGACAATGCCGCGCTGATTGCCCGGCACTTCGCCTCGGACCGCTATGAGGACATCCTCGCCAGTCTTGAAGGCGACGACAGCGAATGGGCCGCCAAGGAATTGGCTACGTTGCGGACCAAGAGTCCCCAGACCTGCAAGGTTGCGCTGCGGCAGCTTCATGACAGTCTGAACTGCGCCGATTTCGCCGCCAACATGATGATGGAATACCGCATCGCATCACGCGTACTAACCCGCTCGGATTTTGCCGAGGGTGTCCGTGCTGTGATCGTGGACAAGACCATGGACCCGAAATGGGATCCCGCCACGCCTGAGGGTGTAACCGACGCACTGATTGACAGCATCTTTGCCCCGCTGCCTGCGGCTGAGGAATGGAAGCCGTTGCAACCAGCCCCGTCATCCTGAACTTGTTTCAGGACCCATCGCGCCGCTCATTCAGGGTTGGGACGGATGCACAGCTTTTGAATTACCCGGCCATGCCGCATGAGCTGTGCTCTTCATTGCGAACGGGGCAATCGGCCAAATGGGTCCTGAACCAAGTTCAGGATGACGGAGTTGGCTGGTTGCGGTAGGTGATTCCCATGCCCGCCACCCCCGCCTGGCCTCCGAAAAGCGCGCCGCGCCTGTTTGTCCCGCAGGGGCTGAGCCTTGGCGCGCAGGTCTTGATCGAGGGCGGACAAGCGCATTACCTCGCCCGCGTGATGCGGATCGCCACTGGCGATGCGGTGGTGCTGTGCGATGACCAGACCGGCGAATGGGCCGCGCGGGTGATCGAGGCCGGCAAGCGTGAGGTGCAGGTCACTTGCGAAACGTTGCTCCGCCCGCGTGAGGAGGTGCCCGATTTTACGCTGTGCGCCGCGCTGCTCAAGAAGGATCGGTTCGATCTGGTGCTGGAAAAGGCTTGCGAGCTGGGTGTGCGCAGGATCCAGCCGGTGCTGACCCGGCGCTGCGTGGCGGACAAGCTGAACCTTGAGCGGGCGCAAGCGGTGCTGACCGAAGCGGCCGAGCAATGTGCCCGCACGGCATTGCCGCAGATCACCGCGCCGGTGAGACTCGATGCCTTGCTCAAAAGCTGGGATCCTGCTCGCACCCTGTTCTTCGCTGATGAAAACGGCGGAGAAAATGCTGCGCAGCAATTTGCAGCATTGTCAGGACCGGCTGCGCTGCTGACCGGCCCCGAAGGCGGATTTACCGACCAGGAGCGCAGCATTGCCAAAGCGGCGGGATTTACTCCAGTGCGTTTG
>CALMBN010000357.1 GCA_937860195.1 uncultured Novosphingobium sp. | reverse complement strand
AAATCATCATCAAGCAGGACGATGGCGGCGGCTTCGCGGGCCACATCAGTGCCGCGCCCGCCCATGGCAATGCCGATGTGAGCGGCCTTGAGCGAGGGTGCGTCGTTGACCCCGTCACCGGTCATGGCAACCACCTCGCCTGACGCCTTCAATGCTTCGACCAGCCGGAGCTTCTGTTCGGGCATGATCCGTGCGCAGACGCTGACAGAGCCGATGCGCCGTTGCAGTCCGGCATCATCCAGCGCCGCCAGTTCGTCGCCGGTCAGTACGGTGTCCGCGTCAATCCCGGCCTGCCGCGCGATGGCGCAGGCGGTTTGCGGATAGTCCCCGGTGATCATTACTATGCGGACACCGGCCTCACGGCATTGCCGCACCGCTGCGGGAACGGACGGGCGCAAGGGATCGGCCAGCCCGACCAGCCCCCGAAAGGTGAAGGCGAAATCGCGCTGGGTTGCGGGAAGGTCGCCATCGGACCAGCGCGCGTCGGCAACGCCCAGCACGCGCAGCCCCTTGACCGCCATGGCATCGACAGTGTCCTTCAACCGGGACCTGGCCTTTGCCGACATGCCGCAAAGATCCGCGATGGCCTCGGGCGCGCCTTTGGTTGCGACGATCCGCTCGCTTCCGGCCTGACTGCTCCCCCAGACGTGCGACATCGCAAGCAAGGCTGGGTCCAGGGCATAGCGATGATGCAGGGTCCAGCCGGCCTGCTGGCGGGCCTTGATCGTTGCACCGGCATGGTCATCGCCCAGTTCGTGGAAGGCGAGCTCCATCGGATCGACCGCCTGCTGGGTGCTGGCGAGAATGCCGAATTCGGCCAGCAAGTGGAAATCGTCCTCCAGCAGAAATTCCGCTGTGTCATCATGTGCCAGCATGCGGCCATCAGGCAGATGAAGTTCGGCAATCCGCATCCGGTTCCAGGTCAGCGTACCGGTCTTGTCGGTGCACAGCACGGTTGCAGAACCGAGCGCTTCGATCGCGGCCGCGCGCCGGGTGAGCACGCGTTCGCGCGACATCCGCATCGCCCCCATTGCCATGAAGATGGTCAGCACAACCGGAAATTCGGCAGGAAGCAGCGACATCCCAAGCGCAATTCCCGCCAGCGCAGCTTCGAGCCAGCTGCCCCGGAACAGGCCAAACAGAACAATGGCCAGCAGGCTCGCGGCGGTGCCAAGCAGTGCAAACCAGAAGACCAGGCGGCGTGTTTGCTGCCGGAGCCTTGGCGTTTCGGTTTCGAGCGTCGAAAGAACCTGCCCGATCTTGCCGATCTCACTCATCGAGCCAATCGCGGTCACCATGCATAGACCTGAGCCGCTGACTACTAGAGAGCCCGAATAGACGAAAGGCAACGCATCCCCGCCCGGGCGGGCAGTGGCGGCTGGTCCGGCTGGCCCGCAGGCGGTCTTGTGAACGGGGACGGATTCCCCCGTCAAAAGGGATTCGTCGAGTTGAAGTCCCGCAACTTGCGCCAGCCAACCATCGGCGGGCACCCGGTCCCCCTCGTTCAATTCGACGAGATCACCGCGCACGACCTCGCGCCCGGCAATTCGCTTTCGCACGCCATCGCGAATGACCAAGGCACGCGGGCTGGTCAGATCCCGCAGCGCTTCAAGCGCGTTCTCGGTGCGGGTTTCCTGGACGATCGTGATGATGATCGAAAGGCAGGCAAAGGCAACCAGGATCAATGCGTCGTGCAGGTCGCCCAGCGCGAAATAGACCAGACCGGCGACGAGCAGCAAAGTTAGCATCGGTTCGCGCATCACGTCGAGAAGGATGCGGGGAAAAGTTCTTTGTCCCTGGCGCGGCAACTCGTTTGGCCCGTCCAGCCCGAGCCGCCGTGCTGCTTCGACATTGCTCAGGCCCGTATGCGTCAAGGCATTTTCCGGTCTTTGCCGGGTCGATTCTGCGGTTGTCGTCATCGTGCCTTTCGCTCTTGTAACGATTGAAGGTCGTCCATTCTGATCCCTGAAGAGGGTGGTAGCTGCGTCCCGTGCGCCTTCAAATCATGGCATCGAGAACATCCTTGATTGCGACAAAGCAAAAGCAGACCGAACTGTCGGCAACCCCGTAAGGCAGAAACAAATCCTCTCCGACCCGGATCGCACCGCAGGTATAGACCACGTTCGGAACATAGCCCTCGCGGTCCTCGTCTGCTGCAGACAGGATCGGATTGGGGGTACGGCCAATCACCTTCGATGGATCGTTCTTGTCGAGCAGCGCCGCGCCGATGGCATATTTGCGCATCGCGCCAACCCCGTGGGTCAGGATCAGCCAGCCCTCGTCGAGCTCGATCGGTGCGCCGCAGTTACCGATTTGAACCAGCTCCCACGGGTACTTGGGCTCGAGCAGCAATTCGCCGCCTTCCCAGTGGTCGATCTTGTTTGAGTGCAGCAAGTACAGGTTCTTGCCGTCCTGCCGACCGATCATCAGGAATTCGCCGTTCACCTTGCGCGGGAACAGCGCCATGCCCTTGTTGCGACCGGCATTGCCGTTGATCGGCGCAAGCGTGAAATCCTGAAAGTCGCGCGTGCGGAGCAATTCCGATCGGATGTCGCGTCCGCTGTAAGCCGTGTAGGTACCGATCCATTCGCTCTTGCCGCTGTCACGGATGAATTCGACCAGCCGAAGGTCTTCAAGTCCGTTACGCTGGGCCTCGGTAATCGGGAAAATCACTGTGCCAGAGATGGTGCTATCGTGGTGGCGATACAGCGAAAGGGTGTCGGTTGGCTTGTCGGGATGATGCTGTCCGAGCATTGCCGCTGTCGCGAATGGCGGTTGCGCCAGAAGCGCCAGATTTCTGCCCTGCGAGATGATGCCTTCGCGAAAGGCGATTGTCGAAATATGGCCTTCGCCGACCGCTCTAAGCGATAGCAGAATCCTGACCGAACCATCCGGCAGGCCCGTTTGATCGGGATGACGCACCACGCTGGGGTTCATCAAGGCGGCGGCGGCATAGCTGTATTCGTGACAGAAATAGGCTCCGATCAGGCGGCGCGTTTCGCGTTTCACTGCTTGGCCATTCAAACCCAGCTTGGGTTCGATTTCGGCATATCGATCATCGAAGACCTTTTCGATCTGCCAGTGGCGACCTTCAAAATCCCCCAGGACCACGCCGAGCTCCGCGCGGACAGTACGCAGATCGAGCGCCAGGATATCCTGAGCCAGCTTGTGGACCCGTTCCAGATCGGGGCCAGAGGCCTGCCAGGCCAGGTGGAACGGGCGCACAACCACGCGGGACGGATCGGCCTTGAGCCGCAAGTCGTGATGGACCAGCTCAACCATGCTGCAACACTATCGAGACTTTGCCAGAAGGTCACGCAAGGCGCAGGTCGCCAGCTGATAGGCCAGAACCGATTCCGCGCCCTCGTTGAGATTGAGTCCGCGCGGATTGATGCCGTCGTGACAGCTGCCGGTGGCGGGGTCGCCGACCACGACTGATCGGTCGTTCGCGCCGCCAAACCAATCGTAAGCGCGCCCGGCCTGTTTCAGCCAACCGGCTTCGCCGGTCATGTCAAAGGCCGCCGAACAGGCGTCGATCGCGGCCCAGACTTCGACCGGCTGCTGGTCGAACGGGCGCGGTGCTTCAAACTGTTTCCCGAAACTATCTGAACCGATCGGGCGGAACTGGCCTGCGGCATTGCATTGCAGATCCATAATCCAGCGCAGTGCCCGATCCCCGCATAGCATCAGGTCATCGCGGGCGAGGCGAGTTCCTGCCCGGATCATTGCTTCGGGCAGACGGCAATTGTCATAGGCCAGGACAGTTTCGAACCATGGCCAGTCAGTCCGACTGACCCGGTTAAACAGCGCGAGCAAGCGGTTCGCCCCGCCGCTCAATATCATTATGGCCTGCTCATGGGCTGGGTCGGTGTTCAGGAGATAGTCGGCGCCCAGCATTGCAAATGCAGTTGCCCGCGGGGATCTGAACTGAATCGCCGATGCGGCGCTGCGATCAAAAAGTCCTCGCGCCCAGTGCCGCAGTCCCGGTGATGTTCCGTCTCGCGCGGTCGCGCCGAGCGCCCACAGCGCCCGCCCGCAACTGTCCTCGGACCCGCGTTCTTCCAACCAGGCGCGGTCAAACCCCATGAAGTTGCGAAACCCGCCAGTCTCGTCGTTCCAGGCCGATTGGACGAATGCGGCGAACACCTGCGCTAACTGGCTGCGCTGCGGCTCTGCTGATTCGCCCAGCCGGTTCATCAGCATCAGCGCGCGGGCATTGTCATCGACGCAATAGCCGTGCGCCCGGTCAGGGACGCTGTAGATGGAATGTTGGAGAATTCCGGTATCGTCACAAATGCGAAGCAGCCCGCCAAGGCCGAGACCGTCCACTGCGGGGCACGGCCCGGCCGGGCAGTGAACATCTGCAATCAAATCGAGACATTTCCCCGCAAAAGCCGGCCAGATCATCGACCGACCGCGATCATAGGCCCGCCGCTGGATGTCCTGCAGGCGTTGCGGATCATCCAGCAACGCCCCGATTTCACGGGCCAGGGCAGTGCTGTCACTGAATGGCACCAGCACCCCGTGATCGTCGGCAAGCAGCTCGAGCGCGTGGACATATGGCGTTGAAACCACAGCCTTGCCCAAGGCAACCGCATAAGACAACGTCCCCGAAGTCGATTGTGCAGCGCCGGGGTAGGGCGTGACATAGATGTCCGCGGCTTCGATCAGGTCGAGCGCTTGTTCGCGCGCTGCCAGAGCATCGTCGCCACTCGCGCTCTCGGCCCCGCGTAGTTGAGCCTCCCCGAACGCCTTGATGTCGTCGGGCGAGACATCCTCGTCCTTGGCGCGTGACGTGAACTCCACGAGGGTGGAAAGATGACGGCCGGGATCGCCCAGGGGGCGGAAACGCTCGAGCGGCAAGGAGAAGAGACGTTCTCTCAGAAACACGATTTCATCGGCCCGCGACAGGACTCTGAAATCGGCGGGCAGGGACGCGGCGACGATCGCCAGGAGAGCGCTCGGAACGGCGAGAAGC
>CALMBN010000356.1 GCA_937860195.1 uncultured Novosphingobium sp. | reverse complement strand
ACTCGGCCGTTATCTGGTCGGCGAGGCTGGAGTCTATCTGACCCGGATTGTCGACCGCAAGTTGAGCCACGGCGAGGTCTTTCTGATCGTTGACGGCGGGCTGCATCACCAGCTCGCCGCATCGGGCAACTTTGGCACCGTCATCCGGCGAAACTATCCGGTCGCGATAGCCAGTCGTTTCGATAGTCCGGTCGCCGAAGAAGCCAGCATTGTCGGCTGCCTTTGCACCCCGCTTGATCGGCTCGCCGACAAGGCAGGATTCCCGCGGGCTGAGGTCGGTGATCTGGTCGCGGTTTTTTGCGCCGGGGCTTATGGGGCCAGCGCCAGTCCCGCTGCCTTCCTTGGCCACGGCCCGGCCGCAGAAATGCTGATTTAACAATCAGCTCTTGGTCCGTCCCGTTCTGGGACTGCCCTGTGTTGCACGTCGAATCTGCACATAAGGCTAACGCAATATTCACCCTTTTTACCGATAGCAGGACCTGAATAGCCGGGTCGCCGTTCGGGTAGGGCATGCCTGACCGTCGGCACGGCAACTCTCAAGGGAATGCCCGATGCCGATCAACCGCTTTTCCAGACTGCTCGCCAGCAGCGCGATGCTTAGCACGATGCTGTCCGGCTGTGCCGGGGGTGCAAGCGGTCCGCAGCTCCCGCCTGCGTCGTTTGTGGCTATGCAGGAAGGCCCGGGCGAGGATTACATGATCGGTCCGCTTGACGATCTGACGATCTTCGTCTGGCGCAACCCCGAACTTGGCGCAAAGGTGCAGGTCCGGCCGGATGGGCGGATCACCACGCCGTTGATCACCGACATGCCGGCCGTGGGCAAAACGCCCAAGATGCTGGCTGATGATATCACGCTGCAACTATCGCAATTTATCCAGGACCCGCTGGTCTCGGTGATCGTGAACAAGTTCTCTGGCACCTACAGCCAGCAGGTTCGCGTCATCGGCGCTACCGAAAAGCCGGCTTCATTGCCCTACCGTGCCAACATGACCCTGCTTGATGCGATGATCGCAGTCGGCGGACTTAGCGAATACGCGGCTGGGAACCGGGCCAAGCTGATCCGCTTCGACAAAGCCAGCGGCACACAAAAGGAATACTCGATCCGCCTCGGTGACCTGCTGCGCAAAGGCGATAGCAAGGCCAACGTCATGCTGATGCCCGGAGATGTCATCATCATCCCGGAAAGCTCGTTCTAGGCGCGGGATGGCACAGGGCAGGCAATGACGAACATCTTCGACGAATTCCGCGCAGCGGCATACTCGGTCTGGCATCGCAAATGGTTGGCCTTGGGCACGGCCTGGGGCGTGTGCCTACTGGGCTGGCTGGTCGTGGGGATGATCCCCAACAGCTACGAATCCAAAGCGCGGATTTTCGTCAAACTGGACGATGTCCTGTCTGACGTGACCGGGGTTCCGACCAACAACAAACGCGATATCGAACGGGTTCAGCAAACGCTGACCAGCGCGATCAACCTTGAAAAAGTCGTCCGCGGGACCGCCATCGGTGCTGACATCACAGACTCCAAGCAGATGGAAAGTGCGGTGCTGAGCCTTGGCCGCAGGATCAAGATCGAAAATACGAAAGAAAACACCTTCGAAATCACCGCCAGCTATGGTGACAGCAGCAATTCGGACGCGGCCAATGCCAGGATTGCGCAGGCCGTTGTCCAGAAGCTGATCGATATCTTTCGTGAGGAGAACCTGGCCGGCAACCGGGGTGAAATGTCGAGTTCGCTTGGCTTTATGGATCAGCAACTGGCCCAGCGGCAGAAGGAACTCGAAACGGCCGAGCAAAAGCGGCTCGCGTTCGAGGCTGCCAATCCGGCGCTGGCCCAAGGCGGGACTTCGCCGATCCAGCGGATCGAAGCACTGCGTGCTGAACTGCGCGGGATCGATGCCGATCTGGCTGCTGCGCAAAGCGCTCTGGCCGCGATCAACGGACAGCTGGCCGGAACGCCGCGCACTTTGCAAGGAGCAACGCCGACCGGCGGCGCGCGCGGTGCCTATGCCGAAGCGCAGGCCCAGCTTTCAGGACTGCGCGGCCGCGGCCTGACCGAAAATCATCCGGACGTTATTGCCGCGCGAAACCAGGTCGGCCTGCTCAAACAGGCAGCGGCAGCCGAAAGCGGCGGCGGCGGCGTGCCGAACCCGGCCTACTCATCGCTTGAGTCGATCAAGGCGGAGCGCCAGGCAAATGTTCAATCGCTGACCTCGCGCCGGGCCTCGGTCCAGACCGAACTGGCCCAGATGACCGCACAGCAGTTTACCAATCCCGAAGTGCTGGCCGAACAGCAGCGGATCAATCGCGACTACGACGTGCTCAAGCAGCAATACGACAAATTGCTGCAAGACCGCGAAGAGCTGCGATTGCGCGGCCAGGTTGAGACCGAGCACAATTCGGACAAGTTCCAGGTCACCGATCCGCCAACCACACCGCGCAGTCCGGCTGCACCGAACCGGCCGCTGCTGTTGCTGGGCGTTCTGGTGCTGGGTCTTGGGGCCGGAGTCGCTGCGGCTTTTGCTGTGAGCCAGCTGCGCTCAACTTTCGCGACCACAGCGAAGCTGGAGCAGGCGCTTGGCCTGCCGGTCCTTGGGGCAATCAGCGCGACCTTGAATGATGCCGGTCGCGCGTTGCGACGCAAACGTCTGACCTATTTCTACGCCGCATCTGGCGCGCTCGGCGGGGTGTTTGTCCTGCTGCTGACCATTGAGATGGTCCAGCGCAGCATGGTGGCGTGAGGGGATCCAAGTGACCAAGCAAGAGCAAATCCCTGTGCCTCGCGAAGCCAAGGCCAATCCTGCTGAAAGCCTGCTTGAACGGGTCGTGCGAAGCTACGATCTGGTCGGCTTTGCGCCGGCCCCGATCCCCGATGACCTGATTCCGCCAACCTCCAGGCACCGCCGCTATCGCCGCGCCGATGAGGCGGTGGAAGAGGCTGGGGATCCTCCGGTTGCTGAAGCTGTAGCAGCGCGTGCAGTTGCCGGGCCAGAGTTCGAAGCCATCGAACCTGAGGTGACCACGCCGCCAGTTGCGACGAATCGCAACCTTGCAGCGCCAACTGCAGTGCCGGTTCGGTTCCAGGGCGCGCGTTACCCCGTTAACCGCCAGCATCTCCGCGATCAGGGATTGATCGTGCCCGAGGGCACAGTCACCGGTCTGCTCGAAGAAATCCGGATCGTGAAGCGTCAGCTTCTTCTCAACGCGGCCCAGCTTTGCCAGCAGGGAATGGGTCCGAACGCGCAGCGTATTCTCGTCTGCTCACCCCATCCGGGCGAAGGCAAAAGCTTCACGTCGGTCAATCTTGCGCTGGCCATCGCTGCCGAGAAGGAAAGCGAAGTTCTGCTGGTCGACGCTGATTTTGCCAATCCTTCGGTGCTCTCGATGCTGGGCCTGGCAGGCGGGCCTGGGCTGATGGACGCATTGTCTGATCCGGACATTGATGTCGCCGATTGTGTGATTGGCACGGACATTTCAGGACTGTGGGTGCTGCCTGCGGGTAACGCGACGACTTCGGACAGCGAATACCTCTCAAGCTCACGCACAGATACTGTGCTCGACCGCCTGACTCAGGGGGCGCCGCACCGGATCGTGATCTTTGATTCTCCGCCTGCGCTGGCAGCTTCGCCAGCCGCAGAGCTAGCGAAATATGTTGGTCAGGCCGTGCTGGTGGCCCGGGCCGATCGAACCGGACAAAGCGCATTGGAAGATGCCATTTCGCTGTTGTCGGGATGCCCCAACATCCAGCTCTTGTTGAATGCCGTCCATTTCAGCCCAAGCGGTCGCCGCTTTGGGTCTTACTATGGATACGGAGGATGACCATGAAGTCGCACCTTTTCAAGACCTTTACTGCTTTGGCTGCCTGCGCGATCATCGGTTTGCCCGGGTTGGCCCAAGCGCAGGTCATTGCCTATGCCGATGTGTCCGGATCCGGAGACGAGATCGATGCCGGAGATGTCAATGATGGCGATGCCGGCGGTGACAATGGTCCTAGCCTTGGCGTTCGGACCAAAAAAGTCACCGTGGTGCCCTATATCGAGGCGCAACAGGTCGATTTGGCGGAATTGTCACCGGGAAACGAGGTGCTGACTTATAGCACGCTCGCCGCCGGGGTTGATGCCAGTGTCACCGGCCGCAACAGCCAGGGCGCGATGTCAGTGCGGTATGAGCGCCGGTTCGGCTATGGCAACCACCGCGTGCCTGACAGCGATGTGGTGAGCGGCGTTGGCCGCGCCAGTTTCGCATTGGTGCCGCGCGCGCTGACAATCGAAGCCGGGGCGATGGCCGCACGGATGAGCGTCGAAGGCAACGGTGCGGCGCTCAACGGTCGCGAGAGCAATTCAACTTCGCAGATTTACGGGGCCTACATCGGCCCGTCGCTTACCACCCAGCTGGGTGACCTGATGGTCTCGGGCCACTACCGGTTCGGCTACAACCGGGTTGAGGCGCCGGGTGCTGTGCTGATCGTTCCGGGCCAGAACCCGGTCGACGTTTTTGACGAAGGCACGGTTCACAACGCCGAAGTTCACGCCGGTTTGCAACCAGGCACCGTTTTTCCGATCGGGATCGGGGTTGGGGCGGGCTGGAACCGTGAAGATGTCTCCAATTTCGATCAACGGATTGATGACAAGCATGTGCGCGGCGATGTGACCCTGCCGCTTGGGCCAGACCTCGCTTTGGTTGCCGGGCTCGGTTACGAGGCTGTGAAGGTCTCTCATCGCGACGCATTGCGGGATCTTCTCTCAGGGCTTCCGGTTGTCGGAACCGATGGACGCTATGTCGTCGACAAGACCCAGCCGCGCCAGATTGCATATGAAAGCGAAGGTCTGATCTGGGATGCCGGGGTGCTGTGGCGGCCCAGCAAGCGGACCGCGCTGGAGGCCCATGTTGGCCGCCGTTACGGTTCGACCAGCTACTATGGCAGCTTTGCCTATGCACCCAATGCGCATACCAGCCTGAACGTTTCGGTTTATGACAATGTCACCGGGTTCGGCGGCATGCTGAGCAGCAGATTGGCGGGAATGCCAACTCAGTTCGATGCATCGCGCAATCCGCTGAACGGTGATCTGGGGGCTTGTGTTGCTGCTTCGGCGACTGTCGGGTCCGGAGAAAGTCCGTGCTTTGGCGGGGCGCTCGCTTCGGTCAATTCGGCCTCGTTTCGTGGCCGCGGCGTGATGGGAAGCCTGAATTTCAATCATAGCCGCCTGCAATACGGAATTGGCGCAGGGTATGACCGCCGCAAGTTCATCGCTGCTCCTGGAACGATCCTCGCCACCGCCAACGGCGTAACGGATGAGAACGTCTGGATGGGGGCCTATCTTAACGGCAAGCTCGACCGCAAATCCACTTTCGGCACCACCATGTGGGCCAGTTGGTACCAAAGCGGAGACGCTACAACTGGCGATATCAGTGCCTATGGCGCAACCGCCGCTTACTATCGCTCGCTGACCAGCCGGATCACGGCCACGGCAGCGTTGGGTGTTGAAGGGGTCCAACGTGAGCTGATCGACGATGTCTGGACCGCCCAGGCCCTGGTCGGCATCCGGTATTCGTTCTGATCGGCACGGAAGGGAAATGATGATGTTTAACGACCACTATGGACTGACCGGCCGTCCGTTCCAGCTGACGCCTGATCCTGCCTTCTACTTTGAGAGCCTGACGCACCGCAAGGCGCTGTCATATTTGTCCTATGGACTCGCTCAGAGCGAAGGCTTTGTGGTGATCACGGGAGAGGTTGGAGCCGGCAAGTCGACCCTGGTCGCGCATTTGATGGCGACGATTGATCCGGCACGGCTGACTGCGGCGCAAATTGTTACCAGCAAACTTGATGGCGAAGAGTTGGTCCACGTCGTCGCGCAGGCCTTTGGGCTGATCGTCGACGGGCATGACAAGGCATCGGCCCTCGGTGCAATCGAAGCGTTCCTGCACGATGAGGCCCGCGCCGGTCGCCGGTGCCTGCTGGTCGTCGACGAATCGCAGAATCTGGCGATTGATGCGCTCGAAGAGTTGCGGATGCTGTCGAATTTTCAGCTCGGCGCGCACCCGTTGCTGCAAACCCTGTTGCTGGGTCAGCCGGAATTCCGCGACACTATTCAGGATCACCCGCAACTGGAGCAATTGCGCCAGCGCGTGATCGCGGCCCATCACCTCGAAGCGATGGAGCTGGGCGAGGTTCAGCCTTACATTGAACACCGCCTGAGGATCGTCGGCTGGACCGGCAACCCCAAGTTCGATCAGCGGGTCTTTACCGAAGTGTTCGAAGCTTCGGGCGGGGTGCCGCGCCGGATCAACCAGATTTGCAACCGGTTGATGCTGCTCGGCGCGGTCGAACAGCGAAGCCGGATTGATGGAGCGATGCTCAGTCAGGTGCTCGAAGAACTTGAGCTTGATGGCACGCTGCAGCTGACGAAGGCAGCCGTGAATGTCAAAGTAGAGGCCGGGCCGGTGCCTGCAACTGATGCTGCGGCTTGCGTTCCTGCTGATGCGGTCGGAATGGCGCAGCTGCAGGCGTTGCTTGCGGATCGCGATGGCCAGATTGCCGAGCTGCAACAGGCCGTTATCGAGCTGGCGAACGAGCGTGACGAAGCTGCCGGGACTCCTGGTTCCGATCACACGGCTTTGGCCGCAGTCCAAGGCAAGTTGGCCGGGCTTGAGGCCAAGATGCTCGAACAGGAACGCACGATCCGCCATACACTGACCATGCTGATCGAGTGGATCGAGGCCGACGATGCCGACCGCGCTGCGGCCTGACCGGCACTAGGGGCACGCTGAAATGGCTCCCAATGCTTTGGTGAATGGCCTGTCGGTCGATGTCGAGGACTGGTTTCAGGTCGGCGCTTTTGAGGGCGTGATTGACCGTGACAGTTGGGACGGGCTGACCGACCGGGTCGAGCAAAATTGCGAGCTGATCCTCGAGATGTTTGCCGTCGCCGAGGTCAAGGCGACGTTCTTCACGCTGGGCTGGGTGGCGCAGCGGCATGGCAGCCTGATGCGGCGGATCGTCGACGCTGGACACGAGCTCGCCAGCCACGGCTGGGATCACGAACGGGGTTTCCGGTTTGATCGACCAGCCTTTGCCGCGGACCTTGAGCGGAGCAAGAAAGTGCTGGAGGATGCCTCGGGCCAGCGCATCACCGGCTACCGCGCGCCCAGCTTCTCGATCGATAGCCGCACGCCGTGGGCCTATATGGAACTGGCCGAACAGGGTTTTGACTATTCTTCAAGCGTCGCGCCGATCACGCACGATCACTATGGCTGGCGCGATGCGCCGCGTTTTGCGTTCAAGCCTTTGCCATGGTCTGATCTGATTGAAATCCCGGTAACCACTGCACATTTCGCCGGAAAGCGGCTCGCCGCCGGCGGCGGTGGGTTCTTCCGCGTGCTGCCCTATGGGTTCTCGCGCTGGGCGATCCGGCAGGTCAACACGGTCGATCAGCGACCCGCCGTGTTTTATTTTCACCCTTGGGAAATCGATCCAATGCAGCCCCGGGTGAGGGGAGCATCGCTCAAATCGCGAGTCCGGCATTACACCAACCTTGGCGTTATGGGGGACAAGCTGCGCCAATTGATCGGTGATTTCGAATGGGGGAGGATGGACTTGCTCGCCCACCGCGAAGCGGCACGGGCCGTGGACCTGGCGGCATGAACGCGCCGTTCAAGCCTGCCATACCGACCATCAGGCTAGCCGATTTGTGCGATCCTGATGAGTTCGCGCGGTTGGAAAGGTTTGTCGCCGAACATCCTGAAGGAACGCCATTTCATCGACCAACCTGGTTGAGTGCCACCGCGCGAGGGACTGGCAATGTCGCTTTGGCGCTGGTGGCCGAGCGCGGCCGTGAAGTATCCGCCTATCTCCCGCTGACGGAAGCGCATTCACCGCTATTCGGCCGGGTGATGGCATCAAGCGGATTTGGGGTTGGAGGCGGAATCCTTGCTGTTGATGACCGGGCGGGCAAATTGCTGCTCGGCGCGGCTGAAGAACTGGCGCAGCGCCGGTCATGCCCAGCGATCGAATTGCGCGGCGGGCTGCTCCCCAAAGCACGCGCGGGATGGAAAGTCCGGCAAGATTCGCACCTGGGCTTTGTCGTTCCGCTGGCAGCGGACGACGAGGAGCAACTAAACTGGATTCCGCGCAAGCAACGGGCCGAAGTCCGCAAGGGACTGGCGAATGAGCTTGAGATCACCGTCGGTTCAGGCCCGGAAGACCGCGCAGCACACTATGCCGTCTATGCCGAAAGCGTCCGGAACCTTGGCACTCCGGTGTTTCCGAGGGCTTTGTTTGCCGCCGTGCTCGATGCGTTTGGCGAAGGTGCCGATATTCTGACGGTCTGGTCCCAGGACAAGCCCGTCGCCTCGGTCCTGTCGCTTTATCACAATGGCGCTGTCATGCCCTATTGGGGCGGCGGCACATCGGCCGCTCGGCGGCTGCGCGCCAATGACAGGATGTATTTTGAACTGATGCTCCACGCCCGGCGGCGCGGCTGCACCCGGTTTGATTTTGGACGCTCCAAGACCGGCAGCGGAGCAGCGAACTTCAAGAAGAACTGGGGATTCGAGGGCGAACCGCTGGGTTATGCAAGCTGGACCGCGCCGGGCACCAAGCCGCGCAACGCCGACCCGACCAGCGCCAGTCATTTGGCCAAGATCGAGCTGTGGAAACGCTTGCCGCTTTCGCTAACCAAACTGATCGGACCGCATATCGCCCGGGGACTGGTGTGAGTGGCGAGATTCTCTTCCTCGTCCATCGCATGCCGTTCCCGCCTGATCGCGGGGACAAGATCCGCTCGTCGCACATTTTGAGGCACCTCGCGACGCTTGGGCCGGTCCACGTTGCAACCTTTGCAGAGAATGATGCCGATCTGGCGCAGGAACCAACTTTGGCGAGGCTGGCCACCAGCCATTGTCTGGTCCCGCGCACCAAGCCGCTCCCGTTGGCCGGGGCCGAGGCTCTGCTGCGTCGCCAGCCGGTTAGTGTCAGCGCATTCCATAGCCCGCGACTTGTCGCCTATGTCACCAAAGTGCTGGCAGAACGACCGATCTCGGCGATCTATGTGTTTTCCGGCCAGATGGGGCAATATGTGCCGGCCGCATTTGCCAGGCGGGTGATCCTCGATTTCGTCGATGTCGATTCGGCCAAGTTCGAAGCCTATGCCGAAGCTGGCATCGGCCCACGAGCGTGGATCGATGCCCGCGAAGGGCGCTTGCTCAAAGCCGAGGAGCAACGGCTTGCGGGACGCGCCGATATCAGCCTGTTCGTTTCCAGTGAAGAGGCGAACCTGTTCGCCTCGCGGCTTGATGTTCGGCTCGATATCCGCGCACTTCGAAATGGGATCGATAGTGAGAGTTTCGATCCGGCCCTGGTCAAGCCCGAGCCGCACCTGACTTCGCTGCCGGGACCGCGCCTGATGTTTACCGGGCAGATGGATTATCCGCCCAATATCGCAGCTGCAGAGCGGGCGATCACTCGGTTGATGCCCGCAATCCGCGCGGTTGTTCCAGACGCGTCGCTGCACATCGTCGGCCGCAATCCAACCGTGGCACTCAAGAGTCATCACGGTCAAAACGGCTGCTATGTCTGGGGCGAAGTTGCCGATGTTCGGACATGGCTGGCCGGGGCCGATCTGGCCTTGATCCCGCTGGAGATCGCGCGCGGGGTGCAGAACAAGGTGCTGGAAGCGATGGCGATGCGCCTGCCAGTGGTGCTGAGCCCTGGTGCGGCCACCGGCATCGGGGCCTCAGACCGAGCGCACTTTGCCATTGCCGAGAGTGACGAGGACCTGGTTGCACGGGTTCTTGAGCTTAATGCTCATCCCGGTGTTGCAACCGTCCTTGGCCAGAATGCCCGCCAATTTGTCGTCGATAATCTGAGCTGGAACGCCACGCTGGCGCCGCTGGGCGATTTGCTGTTCGGGGCAGGTGGGCAGAACCGTCGTGCCGCCTGATCCCGTTGCATTGGCGCTGAACGCGCGGGGCGCACCCATATCGGTCAGTTGGCGGAATGCCTGGATGCGCCTGGCCTTGATCTGGTTTGCCTTGATTGCCGTTTTTTTCGGTGATTGGGCGGCGATGGCCGGGCAGTGGTGGAACAGTTCGACTTACAACCACATCCTGATCGTTCCGCCGATCCTTGGCTGGCTGATCTGGCAGCGCTGGCCCGAGCTGAGAAAACTGGAGCCAGCTGCCTGCATTTGGGGCGTGTTGCCATTTGGGCTGGCTATATTTGGGTGGGTGCTGGGAAGCTTCGCCGGATTTGACTTGCTGAAACAAGCCGGTGCGGTTGCCATGCTGCCCGCTTCGGCGCTGCTGCTGCTTGGTCCGCGGGTGTTCGCAGGACTGCTGTTCCCGCTAGCCTATATGGCTTTCCTGGTACCATTCGGCGACGAACTGGTCCCGCCTTTGCAGACCATCACTGCCAAGCTGACGATCGCCATGGTCGGCCTCAGCGGGATCCCGGCGGCAATCAACGGCGTTTTCATCGATACACCCGCCGGACTGTTTGAAGTTGCCGAAGCTTGTTCGGGCGTGAAATTTCTGGTCGCGATGATTGCTCTTGGCGTGCTGGTTGCCAATGTCGGCTTTCGCTCATGGAAGCGGCGAACCGCGTTCATGGCGTTATGCATGGTCGTGCCAATTCTCGCCAACGGAGTGCGGGCCTGGGGAACGATCTTTGCCGCGCAACACGTTGGGATCGAAAAGGCTGCCGGGATCGATCATATTATCTATGGCTGGGTGTTCTTTGCGCTGGTGATCGCTGCGGTGCTGGGCGTGTCATGGCGGCACTTTGATCGATCATTTGATGATCCGATGATTGACGGGGAAGCGATTGCGAAGAACCGGCGGATTGATGTGTGGGAACGCAAGCGCGTCAAGGCAGCACCAGCCATGGCTGCGATGGTCGGGCTGGTCGCAGCAGGTTTGATCTGGTCGCAATTCGCACAATCCCTGATAGCGCCGGTACCAACGCAGGTGTTCCTGCCCGAAGTGCCGGGCTGGGAGCGTACCAACTTCGCTCCGCAAGCACCCTGGGATCCCAAAGCGCAAGGAGGGGACCATCGCCTGCTTGGAACCTACGCTGACATCAACGGCAGCAAGGTCGACGTGTTCTTTGCAGTCTATGCCGCACAAGGCGAAGGCCGCGAGGCTGGCGGGTTCGGGCAAGGCGCGTTGACGCCTGGCGGGCTTTGGTCGTGGTCCAGTACCTGTTCAAGCGACACCGATTCGAAATGTGAAAACCTTGTCTACGACGGCCGAACCGAGCGACTGACTCACACCTGGTATCGCAATGGTGAGCTGCTGACCGGCAGCAACGTCAGGCTCAAGTTGGCTAACATCGTTGACCGCCTGTTGTTGCGGACCCGGCCCACATCGGTTTTGATCCTGTCGGCCGAGCATGCCGGACCCAACGATCCCCAGGCCAGGTTGACCAGCTTTCGCCGCGCGATTGGCGATATCGGTCCATGGATGGACCGGATCGGCGAAGGTCGTTAAGCGCTTCATCCAATGTGCGGAATCGCTGGAATTTTTCACCTCGAAACACCCAAGCCGGTCGATCCGGCGCGGATTGTAAAGATGTGCGCGGCGATGGCGCATCGTGGACCTGATGGGCAGGGGTGCTGGACTGCGCCAGGCGTAGGGCTGGGGCATTTACGGCTGTCGATCATCGATATCGCTGGGTCCCCCCAGCCGATGGCCTCCGTCGATGGCCGCGCGATGCTGGTTTTCAATGGCGAAATTTACAACTTTCGCGAGCTGCGCGAGGAGCTTCGCGCTGGCGGGGCGCAATTCCATACCGATGGCGATAGCGAGGTGATTCTAGCCGCATGGCAGCGCTGGGGGCCGGACTGCCTGCCGCGCTTGCACGGCATGTTCGCTTTCGCGATCTATGATCTTGGCCAGCGCACTTTGTTTCTCGCGCGGGATCGGCTGGGTGTCAAACCGCTGTTCTACGCCCCGCTCAGCGATGGCAGTCTGGCCTTTGCCTCTGAGCTGAAGGGCCTGACAGCGCACCCGCTGCTGCGGCGTGAGATCGATCCGCTGGCGATCGAGGATTACCTGGCCTGGGGCTATGTTCCCGATCACCGCTCGATCCTCGCTGGCGTGCACAAGTTACCGGCTGGTCACTCGTTGCTGCTGCGCCACAGCGCTTCGCTCCCGGCGCCGCAGCAATGGTGGGACATCTCATTTGCCGAGCGCAAGCAAGGCCGCGCGGCAGACCTCGAAGCGGAGCTCCTGCACCTGTTCAGGCAAGCAGTGACCAGCCGGATGGTTGCGGACGTGCCGCTTGGCGCGTTTCTGTCGGGCGGGGTCGATAGTTCCGCAGTCGTCGCGTTGATGGCCGAGGCCAGCAACAGTCCGGTCAAGACCTGTTCGATCGGCTTCGATGTCGCCGGGCTGGACGAGACCAGCTATGCCGCGCAGGTCGCCAAACAGTTCGGCACCGATCACCGGGCCCGGACGGTTACGGCGGATGATTTTGAACATATCGACACGCTGGCAGCGATGTTTGACGAGCCGTTCGCTGATGCCTCGGCCTTGCCAACCTGGCGGGTCTGCCAACTGGCGCGTGAGTCAGTGACCGTGGCTTTGTCTGGTGATGGCGCGGATGAGGCATTTGCCGGGTATCGCCGTTACAAGTTCCAGCACCGCGAAGACCAGATGCGCTCGCTGCTGCCGCAATCAGTGAGGGGGCCACTGTTCGGGGCGCTTGGTGCGGCATACCCTCAGGCTGATTGGGCTCCGCGCCCTTTTCGGGCCAAGGCGACGCTCGAGGCGCTCTCGCTGAGCAGTGAGGCGGGTTATGCACGGGCAGTAGGGGTTACCCGGCCCAATCTGCGCGAGACTCTCTATTCGTCGGAGTTTTTGGCCTTGCGTGGGGACTATCGCGCTGAACAACCGTGGGAAGCGCTGATGCGGGCTGCACCGGCCCGGTCCGGTCTCGACCGGGCTCAATATGCGGATCTCAAATTCTGGCTGCCGGGGGACATTCTGACCAAGGTTGACCGCACCTCGATGGCGGTCAGCCTCGAGGCACGCGAGCCGCTGCTTGATCACCGCTTGCTCGAATTCGCGGCCAGTCTGCCTGAGGGGCTCCGACTGAAGCGGGATGAGGGGAAGTGGCTGTTGAAGAAGGCGATGCAGCGCTATTTGCCCGACAATATCCTGTTCCGGCAAAAGCAGGGCTTTGTGACACCGATTGCGGACTGGTTTCGTGGCCCGCTGGCAGGCAGCGCACGGGGGATCGGCAGCAGCTCTGTGCTGGCACGAACCGGTTGGTTCGATCTCAAGCGTCTTGGTGCCTTGGCCGAAGAACATATTTCGGGACGATCAGACCATTCGCGGCTGCTGTGGCAGCTGCTGATGCTGGATCGTTCGCTGACCGGCCTGTCGGTTTAACCAATCCAGTCTGCCCAAACGAAAAAGGCCCCGGCTTTAGCCGAGGCCTTTTTGAAGCAATTCAGTGACCTTAACGGCGACCGAAGTTGCGTTCCAACCACGACCAAATCATCGCATATCCCCTAAGGTCATCGTGGGACCGAGATGGCTCCACTTGCCCCTTAAGGGTAATGAAATCTTAACCAAATGCAAGCACGAATTGTTAACCATTGCGGCGCGCCAGACAGCTGAAGAAAATCGCGAGATTCTCTATAGTTCAGGTCAGTCTGCTCGGCTTTGCAAGTAACGGTCACATATCGTTGCCACTGCGAAGCATTGAAACGCAGCATCAGCCAACGGAATCGGGGCGAATCGATTCGACCGTTTGAAAATGTCGCCAAATTCCGGTTTGGATGGGTTTGGTTCAGGCCAGCAATCTGCCTGCCTGAAAGGCTGCGGCTACGGCGACCCTGACGATATCTTGGCTAAGCAGCCCGTGTCCGTTTACCGGTCGCAAGCAAGACTTCGAGTGCCTCAATTCGCATTGGCTTGGCCAGATAAAATCCCTGGGCAATGTCACATCCGATTGCGCGGAGCAGTTCCAGAGTCTCTGGATCCTCAATTCCCTCCGCAATCACTCTCCGCCCCAAGCCATGGGCCAGATCGATGGTCGATTCGACCAGCAGCATGTCGCTGGAATTATCACCAAGGCCAGCAACAAAACGGCGATCGATCTTGATTTCCTGGCAAGGGACCGACCGCAGGTATTCCAGGGTGGCGTTGCCGGTGCCGTAATCGTCGATTGACAGGTCGATCCCCAGTTCCGCAATCCCCTTAAGATTGGCCACAACGGCACTGCGCTCTTTGAACGGTGCGGATTCGGTCACTTCCAGAGTCAGGTTCCTCGCCGGGAAATCATTCTTCTTAAGCGCCGCAGCAATCTGCTCAGGCAAACCGGACAGTTCCAGCAGGCCGGCTGAGACGTTGACGCTCAGGCGGAAAGCGGGATTTGCAGCAACAATCGACTTGGCAGCCAGCGTTGCCTGATCAAGCACATGAAAGGTCAGGCGCTTCATCCGGTTATGGGATTCGGCCGCCAGAATGAAAGTTTCGGGCGAAATCGCGCCGCGAACCGGGTGCTGCCAGCGAACCAGCGCTTCGGCTCCGCTGATGCTGTCATCGCGCAGATCAATCTGCGGCTGATAGGCAATCCAGATGTCGCCGGCATCGATCGCTGCATCGAGCTCGCTCATCAGCGAAAGCTCCCACGCTCCTGCTTCATCATCGTCACTGGTGTTGAACTGCATCATCAAATGCCTGGCCGCCGCATTGTCGGCCGCCACCATCGCCCGGCCAATCCGGTTGGGCACGGGCCGGGCCGTATCGATGTCGACCCCGAATGCAACATGGACATCGATCTTGCGATTCTGGATCACAAATTGAGTTTCAATCAACCGGGCAAGGCCGGCCATATGCCCTTCGAGTTCGTCTTTGGCCAATGCCGGTCCGGGCCAGAACAGCACATCTTCAGCCTGGTAAAATTTGGTATTTTCGCCCGGCAAGGTCAGGCGGCGGGCCACTTCAGTGACCAGTTCATCTTCGACCGAATTGGCGAAACTGGCCCCGATTGCGGCGTAGTTCTTGATCCGCATTGCAATGAGCGGGCGCACTGCGGCCAGCGGTTCTTCGCGCAGCACGGCGAGGTTTGGAAGGTGCGTCCCGGCATTGTGCCGCTTGGCTTCCGAAAGCTCGCGGAGCCTTGACCAACGATACGCCACGATCACGAACATCGCAATTGAGGCGAGGAAGTCTGCTTTCACAAAATATATATCTAAAACAAACGGCGTGATTGCGATTGAGGAAAGCGCGATCGCAATCGTTCCAGCAAATTCGATTCGTGACTTCGCTCGAAGGAATAACGCGGACAGCGCCACAGCTACTAACATTGCCGGGATCCAGCCAACGTTTTTGGGCGTTCCTTCGCGTAGTGTTTGCGCACCGACAGCGTGAATATAGACACCCGGAAACCAGTTTTGACCCGCGACCTGGATGAAATCAGGGCTTTGAGCAGTCGTATAGCCAATGATGATATCTTTATTTTCGATGGCGGACTTTTCGATCTTACCGTTCAAAACGTCAGCAAAGCTAACAGTTGGCACAGATTTGACCCTAATCGACCAATCTGGGCGAAACCGTGCATCGGGTAGCCCAGTTACACCAGCCAAACCGGCTGCGATGCCTGGAACTGTTTTGCCAGGAATTGAATCGACATAGTGCAGTTCGGCCGAGAGCGAGAAGGGTGTCGCTAAGCCGAATAGGGATCGATACGAAGTGATCTCTCTGAACTGAGGGCTTGGTAGGATGAACTCTTTGCCACCTGTCGCTCGGTTTTCGACGACCATCGCACCGAGAAAAACCTTGCCTGTGTGTTTTTGCAGCACTTTGGCAAAAGCATCATCACCAGCTTGATCTTCGCGATCAGCGAAGACTTTGTCGTAGAACACCTGTTTGGCACCCAGCGCAAAGAGCCGGTCGACAACCCGGGCATCAATGCTGCGCGAGAAGTTGAGTGATCCAAGTTCCGAAATTGTCCGGTCATCAACCGCGACAACCACAATCGATTGATCGGCGGGCCGGGCGCGGACCAGGTTGCGGGCACCGCGAAAGATGTCTTCGAGCGGCTCGGGCAGGCCGATTATGGCTGAAAATGTGCACAAGCAGAACGCCCACAAAAAGATGCTGAGCCGCGTTGTGCGCTTTTTTTCCTCGATTTTGCGGCGGAATGGCCAGATCATCGGACTGCCATCCCATGCCCTGCCAAGCTTGCGCATAAACTACGCCAAACCAGCGCGTTAAGCCGGATCGGCGAAACGCAATAGGAGTCTTCGCGGGGGCAGTGTCCATTCCGCATAGGATCGGACTAACTGGAATATGGTAATATTTGGTTATCCCTAACGCCGGATTGTCGCAGTTCTGCGGCTTTGGAGGCCAGATCGTGCTTCGTTGATTGCCGATCTGTCTCTGAAATGGGGTCAGTTGTTGCCAGACTGCGGCGGGCGGTTCAGATTCGCGTTATGTGATATTGTTACTATGCGGCATCGCGGCTAACGCTCCGCTGCAACACTCAATCGCCGGACCCCCAGATGCCCTTCAGATTTCGCATTTCAACCTGCCTTGCCACAGCCGCATTGCTGGCCTTTCATCCAGCGATGGCAGCAGCTGAAACGGCTGGTGACGGCCAGACCGACTACCATGCCGAGGACGATGAAGAAATTGTCGTCACCGCCATGCGCCGCTCAAACAAGGCCGATTCAATCTCTGGGGTTGCAATCGTTCAAGCTGAAGAACTGACGGCCAATGCCCGGGTCAGCATCGGCGACAGCCTGACTCATACCCCCGGTGTGTCGGCCACTTCGTTTGGTCCGAATGCCTCGCGCCCGGTGTTGCGGGGGTTGCAGGGTGAGCGGGTGCGGGTGCTCTCGAACGGGATTGGCTCGATCGACGTATCAAACACGTCAGTCGATCACGCGCCGGTGGTCAATCCACTTCTGGCCTACCGGATTGAGGTGCTGCGCGGCCCCCAATCGTTGCTCTATGGCTCGTCGGCCAGCGGCGGGGTGGTCAATGTGATCGACCGCCGGATTCCTGATGCGGTGCCGGATGAGCCGATCCACCTTGCAGCGCTTGGCGGCTATGCCAGCGCCGCGACTGAAAGGATGGGCGCGGCTTCGGCTGAGTTCCCACTAGGCGGAAATTGGGTTGGGCATGTCGATGGATCCTGGCTGAAGACCGACGACCTTCGGATTGGAGGTTATGCGTTAACTCCAGCTTTGAGAACGCAGGCGCTGATGTCTGGTTTGCTGCCGCCTGATCCCCTGGCCGATCCGGAAATCGATTTCACTGCGAATGCCGCAATTGCGGGCCGCTTGCCGAACACGGCCGGCCGAACCTGGACTGCCGGGGCAGGGCTCGCTTATGTGACCGATGGCGGGAACTTCGGGGTCGCCTATAGCCGCTACGACACCCTTTATGGGGTGCCGGTGCGCCTTGCGACCGAGCCGGGGCAAGGGCAAGAGGCCCCCCGGATCAAGCTGCGTCAGAGCCGGTTCGATGCTCGTGCCGAAATCGAGGCGGGTGGAAGCTTGATCGAGAAGCTGGCATTCCGCTACGCCTATGGTGACTACGTTCATGCCGAGATCGAACCCGATGGAGCGGTTGGCACGACGTTCTCCAGCAAGGGGATGGAAGGCCGGTTTGAGCTGGTTCAATCAAAGCACGGCGGATGGACCGGAGTGACCGGCAGCCAGTTGATCACCCGCGATTTCAACGTGGTTGGTGCCGAGGCGTTTCTACCGCGCAACAGCACCGAACAGATCGGCCTGTTCACGTTGCAACAGTATGATTCAGGCCCGGTCTTGCTCGAAGCGGGCGTGCGCTACGAGCATACGCGCCAGCTCTCCAAGCCCGATATCGGCCAGCCGCAGTTCTTCGATGGGGCCCGCACTTTCAATACATTTTCTGTTGCATTGGGCGGGGCCTACGATCTGTCACCGGATTGGAAGCTGGCCTTCAGCGCAGCCCATACCGAGCGTGCGCCGTCAGCCGAAGAGCTGTTTGCCAATGGCCCCCATGCCGGGACAGCAGCGTTCGAGATCGGCGATCCGGGCTTGAAAGTTGAGCGGGTGTGGAGCGCCGAGGCC
Source organism: uncultured Novosphingobium sp. (assembly GCA_937860195.1). Taxonomy (GTDB): domain Bacteria; phylum Pseudomonadota; class Alphaproteobacteria; order Sphingomonadales; family Sphingomonadaceae; genus Novosphingobium. The sequence continues at coordinate 1,048 of CALMBN010000356.1, read as the reverse complement.
ATCCTGCGCGGTGAAGCAGGCCCGATCAAATTTGAAGGATCGGTGTTTCACAACTGGTACTCAAACTTTGTCTACGAAGATCGCACGGGCGCAGTTGAAGATGGTCTGCCGGTGTTTCAGATCCGCCAGGCCGATGCCCGGCTGTATGGGTTTGAGGCGCAAGGCGAAGTGGCTCTGGCCAAACCCGGTCCCTGGACCATCAGCGGGACTGCACTGATTGACTACGTTCATTCCGATATCGCCGGCGCTGGCCCTGCTCCGCGCATTCCCCCGTTGCGCGTGCTGGGTGGGCTGGCTGGCAAATCACCGCATCTCGACCTCGGCATCGAGGCTGAGCATGTCTTTGCGCAGAACCGGATTGCTGGCTTTGAAACTGCGACCCCGGCCTTCACCCTGGTCAACATCTCTGCCATCTGGCGCCCGATCGGTGATGACGGCCCGCTCAGCCTGATCGTATCGGGCAACAACCTGTTTAATGTCGTTGCGCGGCGGCATGCGTCGGTTCTGAAGGACTATGCCCCGCTGGCCGGGCGTGATTTGCGGATCACGGTGCGACTGGAGATCTAGTCCTCACCGTGGCCGGCGGCGAGATAGTCAGCGCTTTGCATTTCATTGAGCCGGCTGACCGTGCGGTCGAACTCAAAAGCTCCATCGCCCGCTTCATAAAGCAGCTCCGGTGCAGTTGCCGCCGTCACGAACAGTTTGACCTTGTGCTCATAGAGCGCGTCAATCAGCGTGACGAACCGGGCCGCTTCGTTCCGGCTATCGGGACCCATTTTCGGAATCCCGACCAGAATGACCGTGTGATAGGTCTGCGCTACTGCAAGATAATCGGGCGCACCGCGCGCTTCTGCACACAAGCGTTTGAAGCTGAATACGGCAACGCCTTTCAGGCTTTTGGGCACGTGCAAAATGCGTCCGCCGCCAAGGTCAAGACTGGCAGCCGGGACATGCTCGCTGTCTTCGGGCGGATAGTCGGTCAGGCGGAAAAATGCTTCTCGGACCTGTTCGGTTGCGGTTTCGCCGAGCGGGCTATGCCAAGTGGCCA
>CALMBN010000355.1 GCA_937860195.1 uncultured Novosphingobium sp. | reverse complement strand
GATCAGTTCGCGCACGAGGCGGGTGCGGTTTTGCAGTGACCCCCCGTATTCGTCGCTGCGGGTGTTCGTCTCGGGATCAAGGAAATGCGCCAGCAGATAGCCATGCGTTGCATAGACATAGACGATGTCGAACCCCGCCGTGCGCGCGCGCAGTGCGGCCTTGCGGTGCCAGCGGCGGAAATCGCGGATGTCCGTCTTGTCCATGGCGCGGCTTTGGAACGGATGGCCCACAGCATTAGGCATCGTGGCCACATCGAAGGACACCAATCGCGTCGCAAGGTTCGCGCTTCGCGCCCCGCCGAACCACAGTTCTGCCCCCGCCAGCGCACCGTGTTCGTGCACCCTGTCGGTCATCAGTCGGTGCGACCGGATATCGCCGTCATCCCAAAGCGATGCCGAAATGTGCAGCTGGTCGTCCGACGCCGGGTGGATCGAACAGTATTCGGTGCAGACCACACCCCAGCCGCCCTCGGCCTTGACCCCCCGCATCTCGGCCAGCGTGCGCGGGCGGGCCCAACCCATGCCGGTGCAGTGCGGCACTTGATAAAAGCGGTTCTTCGTCGTCACCGGCCCGATCCGGACGGGTTCGAACAGGATATCATGGCGGGGGTCGCGGGTCATGGTCTTGGTCCTCGGTCTTTGCGGTTCGGGGGCGGCGGGGTTAGGCGCGCTCCTGGTGGCCGGTGAAATGTTTGAGAAGGTGCAGTCATGTGTGGACGGCTCCGTTTGTGAAGGATAATTTGAGCTGATAGTGATCTTAACCGACATCTACTGGATGACTGGCGTGATGGGACCGAATTTTGCTTATGAATGCTCGCCGGGGATGTCGATTTCGCTTTCATGAAGACACAGCTCTCCGTTGGTTCTTTAAGGAACGCATTACAACTGGGCCGTTTACGCCGGTGATCGATCTGGCGGCAAGCGATGTCCGCAAACAGTTGCATAGCAGACAAGGCGCAGGGGTTGGCTGAATTCCTCATCTAACCCGAAGCCGACTTTCGGCTCCAGCTGGTTGGCGACCGTGACAGAGCATTGGAACTCCCCCGGGACTATTCATGCAGATTCTTTTTCGCGGTCTTGATCATCTTTCCGAAGGCGCGGTCCCTGGCGCGCCGTTCGACCAGAGATTGGGTATTGAATGTTTCTTCGGCGACGAGTTTCTTCCACCGCTGCAACCGGTTTTCGTCCAACTCACCGCGTTCACTCGCCGCGCGCACAGCGCAGCCGGGTTCCGTGTCGTGCCGGCAATCACGAAAACGACATGACTGTGTCAGCCGAGTTATATCGGCGAATACGTCACCCAAGCCTTGCTGGACATCCGTCAATTGCAACTCGCGCATTCCGGGCGTGTCGAGCAGCCAGCCGCCGCTTGGCAGGCGGTGGAGTTCCCGCACGGAGGTCGTGTGCCGCCCCTTGTCGTCATCCCCCCGTATACCCTGGGTGGCGATCCGTTCCGTTCTGGTCAGGGTATTGATAAGGGTCGATTTGCCGACCCCGGACGAACCAACGAAAGCCACCGTCTGGCCCCGGCCACACCAGGGAGAAAGACGCGCCACCTCGTCTGGATTGCGGGCGTCGAGAACGACGACGTTCAGGCCGGGCAGCAGCCTGACAGCCGCCTGCTCGAACTCCTCGGGGTGGTCCGCAAGGTCTGATTTGGTGATGACGACGACGGGGGTGATCTCGGCCTCGCGCGCAAGCGTCAGGTAGCGTTCAAGGCGAGCGATTTTGAAGTCCTGATTGCAGGAGGTCACTATAAAGAGCGTATCGACATTGGCCGCGATCAACTGCAGCCTGCGCCCGGTTCCCGCGGCCCGACGCTTGATCAGGCTGGTCCGGTGCAGAAGGCGTTTCGAGCGCAGGGTATCGGGGTCAAGCAGAAGCCAATCCCCGACAGTGGCGAAATCGGTTTCTCCGCCGTGGTCGGCAGCGAAGTGCGGGATCGCCGCATTGAGGCCAACCCCGAGGACATGCAGGCCTGAGCGATGGACCGCGGTCACCCTACCGATGACCGATGCCTGGAATTCGTCCGCATCAAGCTGCCGCAGGAAGAAGGGACCCCAGCCAAGATCGGCAAGATTGGTGAGGGGCTCCGTGACATGTCCTGAAGTCGGCTCCAAGCGGTTTAGCGGCATGGCTTCCCATTTTCTGATCGACGGCGGCGGCGATCTTCCGATCGTTCCCCGATGTAGATGAGGGCTGAAGACTAAGTCAACAATGGCAGAAGCAGAAAGCATTGACCCTTTAATGTTTAAACTCAGGTCAAGCGTCTCTCTCGTTGCCACAGAAGGTAACTTTGCAGCAGCCTCCCCCCAAAAGAATGGCTTGGTTTGTCACTAACAAATGGGGCTGTAGTGATGTTTAGACTGTCTTTTTCGCACTCATAAAACCGAACCAGATCTGTTCCCACCATCGCTGGATCAGCAGAAACATCGACGGTTGTAATTAGCTTGTTGCCATCAATTCGGAAGCGTCCCGTGTAAGCCACCAGCGTGCTGAACGCGACAATTTGATCTGCTTCAGACGCTACTGGCTTTCGTTCTTCAGCGGTTAACACTGCAAAAACCCGACCATCAAGAGTGAAATGAATGTATCCATTCGGCAAGGCACCAAAGAACGAGAACCTTTCCTTAGTCTCAACCACTTCTGTAACCCAAGATTTCAGCTTCCAAGTTCCAAGCAGAGAAGCAGCGTTGCCCATTTGGAGCCTCCCACCAGCTGATGTTCAATGCGGCTAAGACCATAATTACTTTTAAGGATTTGATCCAGTCAGGAATCAAAAACAACTATTTTTCCATCTCACCAATAAAATCCGCTAGGGGTCAATCGGAGACGC
>CALMBN010000354.1 GCA_937860195.1 uncultured Novosphingobium sp. | reverse complement strand
AGATGACGAAAAAGCGGCTGGTGTCGATCACTTTGCCGGGTCCGACCGACTTGCTCCACCAACCCGGCTTGCCCGTGCGCGGGTGGGTGCTGACCACGTGCTGGTCCATGGTCAGGGCGTGAAACAGCAGGATCGCGTTGCTTTTGTCAGCATTGAGCGTGCCGATGGTCTCATAGGCAACGTCGACGCGGGCCAAGCTTTGCCCGCCATCAAGCGGCAGCGGCGCGGGCAGTGCCAGCGTAGCGTTGATCAGATTGAGCCCGGCCCCTGTCATGACTAGCCGCTTGCGCGAGGCGGAACGGGCTGTCAATTCCCGCCAGGGCTGCTAAGGGCCAGCGCGCAATGAGCACAGGTCCCATCCCCAAACCGTGGATCGCCGGAATCCACGCCTATGTCCCCGGCAAGAGCGCCGCGCCGGATGGACGGCTGCTGGTCAAGCTCTCGGCCAACGAGAATCCGCTGGGGTGCAGCCCCAAAGCGCTAGCGGCGCGCGAGCAAGCAGTTCACCCTTCGCTCTATCCCGATGGTGACAGCACCGCCTTGCGCGAGGCGCTGGGAGCATTTCACAGCCTCGATCCGGCCCGCATCATCATGGGCGCGGGCTCGGGCGAAGTGCTTTATCTCGCGGCCAGCGGCTATGCCGGACCGGGCGACGAAGTGCTGTTCTCACAGTATTCGTTCTCACTCTATGACATCGTCGCGCGGCGTGCCGGTGCGGACCCGGTTGAGGCTCCCGCAACGGATTATGGCACCGATGTCGATGCGATGCTGGCGGCAGTGTCGCCTCGAACCCGCGTGGTAATCGTCGCCAATCCCAACAACCCGACCGGGACCTTTCTGCCACGCGCCGAAATTGCCCGGCTCCATGCTGGACTGCCCGGCGATGTGTTGCTGGTGCTCGATCAGGCCTATGCCGAATATGTCGATCCGGCGCAGGACGATGGCTCGTTCGGGTTAGCGGCGACCGCAGCCAACGTGCTGGTCACTCGAACCTTTTCCAAGGCCTATGGTCTGGCTGGCGTGCGGGTCGGCTGGGGGACCGGATCGGCTGAGGTGATCGGCGTGCTCAACCGCATTCGCGGGGCCTTCAATGTCTCTAACGAAGCCCAGTCGATGGCGCTTGAGGCCTTGGTCGATCAGGATTTCGTCAGACATTCCCGCCATCACAACGCCGAAGTCCGCACCCGGTTCGTCACTGCCATCGAGGCTTTGGGCAATTATGGCATCAGCGCAGTGCCGAGCGAAGCCAACTTCGTCATGCTGTTGTTTTCGGGCAAGCTGAATGGCGAGACGGCCTATAACGGCCTGGCCGCAGCTGGTGTCATGACCCGCTGGCTCCCCGCCCAAGGCCTGGGCCACGGCCTGCGAATCACGATCGGCACCGCCGGGCAGATGGACATGATCGCCGCGACCTTGCGCAAGCTGGCGGAGACCGTTCCATGAGCTTTGAGCGGATCGCGATCATCGGGCTCGGCCTGCTGGGCGGCTCGGTCGGACTGGCGGTGCAGGAGTTTCTGCCCGGCGCCCACACCACCGGCTTCGATGCCGATCCCGCAACCCGCGCCCGCGCTGCTGCGCGAGGTCTGGTCGCACAGGTTTGCGAGAGTGCCGCCGATGCGGTCCGCAATGCCGATCTGGTCGTGCTCTGCGTGCCAGTCGGCGCGATGGAGAGCGCCGCGCAAGAGATCGCCACACACCTGCCAGCGGGCGTGGTGGTCAGCGATGTCGGTTCGTCCAAGCAGTCGGTCGCCGATGCCCTCATCAAAGCGCTGCCCGGCGTGGCGATAATCCCGGCCCACCCGGTTGCGGGTACCGAACGGTCCGGGCCGGATGCCGGTTTCGCCAGCCTGTTCCGGCAACGCTGGTGCATCATCACCCCGCCTGATCGGGCCGATCCGGCGCAGGTCGCGGCGCTGTCGGCCTTCTGGGAGGCGCTGGGGGCCAAGGTAGAGATCATGGATGCGCGGCATCACGATATGGTCCTGGCTGTCACCAGCCACCTGCCACACCTGATCGCCTATACCATCGTCGGCACAGCCTCGGACCTTGAAGGGGTGACCGAGGGCGAGGTGATCAAGTATTCCGCCGGGGGCTTTCGCGATTTCACCCGGATTGCCGCGTCCGATCCGACCATGTGGCGCGATGTGTTTATTGCCAACAAGGATGCAGTTTTGAACATGCTCCAACGCTTCACCGAAGACCTGACCGCATTGCAACGCGCGATCCGGGTCGGCGATGGTGACCAGTTGTTCGAGCATTTTGAGCGCACCCGCGCGATTCGGCGCTCGATCATCGAAGAAGGTCAGGACGATGCCCGGCCAGACTTCGGCCGGGGCGATCATAGTGGTTGATCGGGTCACCGCTTCATGACGCTGAGCATCCACGCCCGCCTGTTTTACCATTTTGCCGAGCCGACCGATGTGCTGGTTCAGCTTGAGGCCGCAAAATTGCCCGAGCAGCGGGTGGTGGACCCGGAGCTGTGGCTGACTCCGGTGCTGCACTTCACGCGCGTGCCCGGCCACGACGAAATCGGGACACGAATCTGGTTGCGGGTCGAAGGCGAGCTGGCGCTCGACTACAAGGCCACTGTGGAGATTGTTCGCCCTGCCATCGAACTGGCCGCCCTGCCCGAATCCCAGCCGCACCTGCTGCCCGGCGCAGTGATCGATTATCTGATGCCATCACGGTTTTGCCCGTCCGACCGGTTCGGGGCCTTTGTTGAAACCGAATTTGCCGGGCTGACCGGCGGGGCTTGCGTGGCCGCCATCCGGGATTGGGTGGCGGGGCATCTAAGCTATGAGCCGGGGGTCAGCTCTGCAGCGACCTGTGCGACCGATACCTTTGTTCAACGCAGCGGTGTGTGCCGCGACTATGCCCATCTGGTGATCGCATTGGCCCGCGCTGCATCGATCCCGGCCCGCTACGCCAGCGTCTATGCCCCCGATGTCCAGCCGCCCGATTTTCACGCGGTTGCCGAAGTATTTCTGGCTGGCAGCTGGCACCTGGTTGATGCAACCGGCATGGCTGCCGGGCCTGAAGTGGCAATGATTGGTGTGGGCCGCGATGCTGCCGACATTCCGTTCCTGTCAAGCTTTGGCACTGCCACGTTTATCGAACAGGTGGTCAGCGTCGGCCGGGTCAACTAAGCAGGAATATGCCGGCAACACCAAACATCACCGCTGTCGCCAACCAGCCGCCAAATTCCAGGCTGCCAGAGATTGCCAGATTGCCCATGATTTTTCGGTTTCGTGCAATCAGCATCGTTACCACCATCAGCGGCGGAGCGAGCAGGCCATTGATTACGGCGGCCCAATAGAGCGCATCCATCGGATCAATCCCGATAAAATTGAGCGCCACTCCGCCAGCGGTCGCAACCGCAATCGCGCCATAAAATGCCTTCGCCTCGCGTGGTTTGCGGTCAAGTCCTTCGACCCAGCCGAAAGTCTCGCTGACTGCATAGGCAGCGCTGCCCGCCAGGATCGGAACCGCCAGCAGCCCGGTGCCGATGATCCCGACCGCGAACAGTGCAAAGGCAAAGTCCCCGGCAATCGGGCGCAAAGCCTCGGCTGCATCCGCCGCGCTGGTGATATCACGGACACCGCTTGCATGAAGCGTCGCAGCTGTCGCGACGATGATGAACAGTGCCACCAAGTGTGAAAAGCCCATCCCGACCAGCGTGTCGGTGCGGATCCGTTTCAGCTCCGCCCCGGCGCGGCGGTGGCTGATATGGAGCGGCTTGGTGTGGCGGCGGTGTTGCTCCTCAACCTCTTGCCCCGCTTGCCAGAAGAACAGGTAGGGGCTGATCGTGGTTCCGAAAATTGCTACCAGCGCCATTGCGTGGTCACGATCAAAGGTAAAGCTTGGCACCAAGGTCCCTTTGAGAGCTTCCCACACCGGAACATCGGCAACGAACACCACGCCGACATATGCGAACAGCGAAAGCGTCGCCCATTTGAGGATTCGCGCATACCGGGTGTAGCTCAGGAACACTTCGAGCAACACGCTGACCAGCCCGAACGCAATGGTATAGCCCAGCACCGGCCCCGGAATCACCAGTGCCAGCACCGCCCCCATCGCCCCAAGATCCGCCCCGAGATTGATCACATTGGCAATCAGCAGCAGCATGACAACGGCGCGCAACAGCCACAATGGATAGTGCTGGCGCAGGTTCTGGGCGATCCCCTTGCCAGTCGTCGCCCCGATCCGCGCACAAATCGCCTGGATCGAAGCGAGCAGCGGAAAGCCAAAGAACATCGTCCAGGCCAGGCCATAGCCGAACTGCGCGCCAACCTGGCTGTAAGTGCCGATGCCCGACGGATCGTCGTCGGCCGCACCCGTCACCAGTCCCGGGCCCAACACCTCAAAGGGTGACCGCTTGGGGCCGACCTCGCTCATGATGCGTTGTAGTGGTTGATTGCGGCGTGAACCCGCGCTTCGGCCTGATCGCGGGGCAAGCCCGGCGGGATCAGATCGACGACCTTGTAAGTGATCGTTCCCGGACGCTTCCACCAGCGGTGATAGAGCCGGCCAGAATCGACCGCGATTGCCACGACTGGCAGGCCAAGCAACTTGTATATGCCGGCAAATCCCGATTGCAGCGGCGGCGCGGTGCCAAGCGGAACACGTGTGCCTTCGGGGAAAATCACCAGCGGTCGGCCTTCCTCTCCGCTCAGCCGTTTGGCTGCCGCCATCATGTGGCGCAACGCCTTGGCCCCCTGGTCGCGCTGGACTTCGACCAGACCATAGCGATCCCCGACGAGTCCCCAGATCGGAATCCGCATCAGCTCGGATTTGGCAAAAACACCCGGTCTGTGCAGCAACCGCGCAAGGTCTATCGCCTCAAAATAACTCTCATGCTTGATCGCCACGAACACCGGCCCAGCAGGGATTTCGCCTTCAAGCCGAACGGTCTGCCCCAACAGGACGCGCATGCACAGCCGGTGCCAGCGGGCCCAGCGATCGACCATCCAGCGGAAAGCCTCGGTGCTGCCCAGCAAAGCCACCGCGCTGGCGCCGATGACAAACACCGAACCGAGGTAGAAGGCGACGTAAAATGCGATCGAGCGCGGGATGTCCAGCAACCGTTCCACGCTCACGCTCCCACCAACTGCCAGGCGAGCCGTGCCAGCAGCTTGTGATATTCCAGAAACAGCATTTTCAGGCTGGGCCGGGTCGGCACGCCATCCTGAATGATCGCAACATCAGCCGGAATTGCCCGGCGCAGTTCCAGCACTGCGCGCCGCATGTGCCAGTCGCTGGTTACCAGCCGGACCGAGCGCATCCGTTGTGTCTTGATCCATTCGGCGGTCTCGGTGGCATTGCTCATTGTGTCGGTCGCGGCGAAGCCGAGTGTGACGCAGCAGGCCATTTGCAGGCTGCCGATCCGGTATTCGTCCGCAAATTCGTGCGGTTTGACACTCTCGTCGACGCCAGAGATCAGCAATTCGGGAGCCCAGTTTCCGCGCAGCACTTCCAGGCCCCGGTCGATCCGCCCCTTGCCGCCGGTCAGCACGACCACACCGTCGGTCCGCTCCTCTCCGGCCGGCTGCGGCAACGCCACCGCGAACCAGACAAAGCCCAGCGCCCATGCGAGCAGGAACAAAGCGATCAGGCGGCGGAGCATTGGATCAAAGCATCTTCCTGAGTGCGCGGATCACGGTCAACCGCGCGGTGAACACTGCAAGGAGAACGCCGATTATCGGAACCAGCGCCAGCAACACCCAATCAAGCCAGTCGAGTGCGCCTGAACTGACCAGCCCAGCCTCCATTCCGCCAAACTGCTGCCCCAGAAACATCACTACGACCAGCCCCAGCGCGAGTCCTGCCGCACCGCCACCTGCTGCATCAAAGCCGATCGCGCGCTGGAATACCCACGCAATCTGGCTATCGGTACCGCCGAGCAGGTGGACAATCTCGATCGTCTCACGATTGGCACCAAGCGCGGTGCGCACCGCCAGCAGCACTGCCGCTGCCAATGCCAGACTCAGCAGAGCGACCAATGCGAAGGCCAGCCATTGCAGCGAATTGATGGCTCCGAACACTGGTTTGAGCCAGGTTGATTGCGCATCAACCCGCGCCGCCGGGGCGACATTGCGGACGATCCGGCGCAGCCCACCGAGCACCTCGCCATCGACCTGCGCGCGCATCCGCACGTCGATCAGGGCCGGCACCGGGATCTGGTCCACGATGGCCCGCGCGCCGAGCCACGGCTCGATCAGCCGTTCGACATCATCCTGTGAGACGATCACCACTCCGACGACGCCAGGAGTCGCCTGCAAGACCCTCGCAGCCGCTTTGGCCTGCCGGTCGCGCTCAACCGGATTGGCCTCTACGACCTGCACGGTCACCCCGCCCGATAGCGCTTCGGTTGCGTTGCTCGCGGTGTTGCTCAGCGCAAAGCCGCCCGCTGCGGCGATCACCGTCAGCGCGACCATGATCGCAATCACCCACGGCATCGGCCCGGCCAGGCGCCGCTGCGACATCAGCTCTGGCCCGGTGCCGCGCGAGAACGCGCGCCATCTTTGCATCAGGGTGTTCGAGGCGGATGAAGGAAGCTCTGTCGTCATCACTCAGTTCCGCGCCCCGAATCCGCCCGAAGGCCGTGGCGGATAGCGCAACGCACCCGTTGGGTCAGACAATCGCCCCTTATCGAGCCGCATAATCAACGAATCCGGTACTTTTTTGAGCAAGTGCACATCATGAGTCGCAACCACCACTGTGGTGCCCATCCGGTTGAGCGCTTCAAACAGCCGCAACAATTTGATCGCCATTTCGGGATCGACATTGCCGGTGGGCTCGTCGGCGATCAGCAATTCAGGCCGGCCGATCACCGCGCGGGCGATCGCCACGCGCTGCTGCTCCCCGCCCGACAGTTGCGCTGGCAGCGCATGCATGCGCTCACCCAATTTCACCCATTCGAGCATGTCGGCAACCGGCTTGAGCAGGTCATTCTCAGCCGCCCCCGCAACCCGGAGCGGCAGCGCGACATTGTCAAACGCCGACAAGTGAGGAACCAGCCGAAAGTCCTGAAACACCACTCCCAGCCGCCGCCGCAACCCCGGCAGGCGCTCACGCGGCATCGTGATCGCATCGGTCCCGAACATCCGGATCATCCCGCGCGATGGACGCTGCGCAAGATACAGCAGCTTGAGCAATGAGGTTTTTCCGGCCCCGCTAGCTCCGGTCAGAAAATAGAAGCTGCCGGGGAACAGGGTAAATGACACATCGCTCAACACTTCGCGATCTGCGCCATAGCGCAGGCCCACATTGTCGAACTGAATGGTTTCCCCATCGGTGGCTTTGGTCATGAGATCAGGGGTGGTCCAGGCGGTGACAGGGCTCGCGCCGGGCTATAGCGGCCAATCCATGTGGAAAAAAGGGCATTGCGACCCACCTTTCCCCGGCAAGTGCTTGCCGCATGGCCTTGGCTCATGCTTAACGCAAGCACCATGATCATTGCCTGCCCCGCCTGTAACACTCGCTACGTCGTTCCCGACACCGCGATTGGCGTCGATGGGCGCACCGTCCGTTGCGCCAAGTGCAAGCATTCGTGGTTCCAGGACGGTCCGGAACTGGTCGTTCCGCCGCCACCTGAACCAAAGCCTGAGCCACTTGTCGAGGTTGCGAGCCCGCCCGAACCGATCGCCGAAACTGCTGCGCCAGAACCGGAGCCGGTTGTCGCCGAGCCCGATGTGCCTAGGCCTGAAACCGCTGTGGCCTGGGCCCCACCGCCGGACCCGGCCCCCGAACAAACTGCACCTCCGCCCGCATTCGAACACCCTGCCGAAGAGCCGGATTCACCGCCGCCGCCGCTATCCTACAACGATGGTGCAGGTTTGCCGTCGCCCGATCCGCGCGTGTCGCTGGCTGATTCTTACGACGATTCGTCGCAGTTCGATTACGAACCGCCGTTCCGCGCGCGCCGCAACCCGGCCAAAATGTGGACCCTGGCCGCCGCGCTTTTCGCGGTGGTCGCACTCGGTGCCGTCGCGGCAACGGCATGGTTCGGCCTGCCCAGCTGGATGCCCTTCGCCCAGCCGATGTTTGCCGAGGAACAACCGGGCCTGAAGCTTGATTTCCCGGCCAAACGCCAGGGCCAGCGCCAGTTGCCCGATCGAAGCTGGTTCTTTGAAGCGAACGGGACCGTCACCAACATCTCGCAAACCTCGCGCTCGGTTCCGGCGATTCTGGTGGTGCTGCGGGATGCGCGCGAACGGGTCGTCTTTACCGCAGAGGTTACCCCACCCAAACGGGTCCTCGCGCCCGGCGAAAGCGTTTCGATCAACGAAGCGCTGGTGCCGGTTCCGAAAGCGGCTGTGAAGGCGAGCTATGGCTGGAAACCCGGCAGCTGAGGCGTGGCCCTCCCCGCTTGCGCTTTCCTCGCTTGCAGCCCCCCTCCCCCTTTGCTAAGGGCGCGCTCCTACCCCCCCGGAGCGATCATTTCGCCCCGATGATTTAGCGGTCGTGGCGGAACTGGTAGACGCGCAACGTTGAGGTCGTTGTGGGCGAAAGCCCGTGGAAGTTCGAGTCTTCTCGACCGCACCAATCATCCCGAACAAGCAGCAAGAACGCCGAGCGGCGATGGCGGCGAAAAGTCACCATAAGGTCGCGGCAAGGGCTGAGTGCCGGTCCGGCAAGGACTACGCCGATTGGGGCGCGAGGCGCACAGTGTCTGTCCGGTGCAGGTTGGCGGGTTGGGCAGAGCCGGGCGGATTGCGGAGGTGTGGGATTGCCTGCCGTGAACCACCACGCAGCTTTCGCGGTAATTAAGTATAGTGTCCCCAGAACTCTCCCCCCAGAACTCTCCCCTGGAACTCTCCCCTGGAACTCTCCCCTGGAGTTTTGACCATGCGCCCGCTTGCTTTTTGCAAGCTAGGGCGTAGTTTTCTTCGTGCTTCGCGCGATCAATACCTTAGCGACCGCAATCTGGTACGCCCGCTGTTTGTGCAGGTCGAACACGGTCTTGGTATCTTGGAGGCCGGTCGAGCCCTCTCGCAGCTCGTCATACAGCGCCACCCAATAGGCGACTTCCTTCGATCCGCACACCCCCAGCGCGCCTTGGGCGATCACGTCGGCCGTTTCGGTCGACTCTATCGCAAAGCGATCGGCCGCATTGCCCACGCAATTAAACCACCCGTTCAGGGCTCCTTCGCTGGTCGGGCGAGCGTCAGCCGGTGCGGCTGCCATCAGCAGGATTGCGGCGAGCATGGTGATCCCCTTGCACTATCGCGCCTTGGCTGGCATATCCGCTCGCGCAGCGCAAGTCGCGCTGTCGGGAATGGAAGCCCGAACAGAGCGCGCCCGACGCGCCAGAATTCCGGGGACACTACGAATTCCGGGGACACTATACTAATTAGCCCCATCGCCCAATCCCCCCGCCTTCCCCTTCGGCCCCCGCTTTGCTGCGCGCAAGGGCCGGCCGAGCTCCGCCTCGCGCGCCTTGATCCAGTCCTCTGCGCCCAACAGGCGACCGGTCCGCAGCCGGGCTTCGATCGCTTCGGCCACCGTTTCGCCCGCTTTGCCAAGCCCGCCTGCTTCGACGCCCAGCCGCAGAAATGCTTGCCAATTCGGCACGTGACCGGCCAGAGCCGCCAGATCGGTC
>CALMBN010000353.1 GCA_937860195.1 uncultured Novosphingobium sp. | reverse complement strand
TCGCCGGGTGCCGGGCTTTACGGTCGAAGAAAGCGACGGTGAGGTTCGCGGGTTCAGCCAGGCGGCCGGCAATGTGGTGGTCAACGGAGCGCGACCATCGTCAAAATCGGAATCGCTGGACGAAATGCTGGCACGGATCCCGGCCAGCCGGGTATTGCGGATCGAGGTCGGTCCGGGCGATCTTTATGGCTCGGACTATGCCGGGAAAAGCCAGGTGCTCAACCTGGTCTTGTCAGATACCGGCGGAATCGATGGCAACGCCAGGATCAGTGTGGGGCGGGTCTTTACCGGCTGGCTGGTACCTAATGCGGAAGGCTCGGTGCTGATCAAGACCGGCAGCTCGACCATAAACCTGTCAGCGGGCACCGGGCGCGGCGGGCAGGTCGAAGAGGGGTTCGACGATCTGACGCTGCTGGCCGATGGATCGCGGATCGAACTGCGCGACAAGGTCAACCGGATCGAGCCGCGCAACCCGTTCTTCGCAGCCAGCTGGGGCCAGAAAGGCACGAACGGGCGGGCGGCCAATCTTAACCTGCGCTATTCACCGGGCAGCTACTCGCTGATCCAGACCAACCATGTCACCCCGTCCAGCGGCCCGGTCCGCGACGACAATCTGGTGCAAGATTACAGTCCGACTTCATATGAGATCGGCGGTGACATTTCACGGCCGCTCGGCAGCGGAACGATCAAGCTGGTCATGCTGGGCAACCGGCGCGATCGTGATGCGTTTGACGGCAGTTATAACCGGGTTGCGGGCGATACCATTGGCGGATTCGAAGCCACCCAGACCTCGCGCTATGACGAAGTAGTGGGGCGGCTCAGCTGGTCGAACCCAAAGCTGCTGGGGTTCTCGGCCGAATTGGGCAGCGAGGTGGCCTATAACCGACTAGAGAACTCCACCGAAATCTATGTGCTGGGGCCCGCTGGCACGCGCACGAAGCTGGACTTGCCGATCGACAGCGCGGTGGTCGATGAACTGCGGACCGAAAGCTATGTCAATCTGGGGCGTCCGTTGACAAAGCAGCTGCGTCTCGAAATGCGGCTGGCGTTCGAAACGTCGGACCTGACCGTGTCCGGGGATACCCAGGCAAAACGCAGCCTCAAATACTTCAAGCCCAGCGTGACGCTCGACTGGAAGGGGCCGAATGGCTGGCACATGCAACTGGTCGGACGGCGAACCGTGGCGCAACTCGATTTCTTCGATTTCATCGCCAGCGCCGAACTCGCCAATGACCGGATCAACGGGGGCAACGCCGATATCGTCCCGCAGCGGACCTGGGAATTGCGGTTGACCATCGACCGGCCGATTCTTGGCAAAGGGGTTGTGCGGCTCGAAGTGGGGCATGACCGGGTCTCGATGTTGCAGGATCGGATACTGACTCCCCAAGGCTTCGATGCCCCCGGCAATATCGGCAGCGGCACCCGCAGCTTTGCCGCAATCACCATCGACGCGCCGCTTGATCAGCTGGGTTTGAAATCGACCCGGCTCAAGTTTTCGGGCACGATTCAGGACCATTCGGTGCGCGATCCGCTCACCGGGCAATCGCGCCCGTGGAGCGGGTTCCGACCGCGCTGGAACTGGACTGCCGAATTGCGCCGCGACCTGTCGAAATGGTCCTATGGGGCTGAAATCTTTCGCGAGGACACCTCGACCATTTACCGGATCGACGAGCTTGACAGCTTCTCCAATACCGGGCCTTTCGTGCTGGCTTTCATCGAATACCGCCCGGACAAGCGCACCACATTGCGGCTTGATGTGGAAAATGCCGCTGATGTCCCGGGGCAACGGCGGCGGTTGTTCTTTGATCCCAATCGCTCAGCCGCTGCGCCCGTGGTTGAGGAGTTCCGGCACCGCAATGCCCATGTTGTGTTCGTCTTCTCGGTCAACCGCAAGTTCTAGCTGCCGCTCGACAGGAGCGGCGCGGCGCGGCACACTCGCCTCTGAAATCAGGGGAGCGGAGCGATGGCAATGGACTTGAGCCGGTCGGTAAAGGGGCTGACGGTGCTGGTCACCGGCGCGGCGAGCGGGATGGGCCGGGCGACCGCCGAGGTGTTCGCCGCCGAGGGCGCAAATGTAGCCTTGACTGACCTGTCAGCCGAAGCGGTCGAGGTGATTGCGTCCGGGCTGCGTGCCAAGGGCTACAGCGCGCACGGCTGGGCGCTGGATGTAAGCGATCACGGCGCGATCCGCAGCGTGGTCGATCAGGTCGCAGCGCACTTTGGCGGGCTGGACATATTGGTCAACAACGCCGGGATCAGCGCTTTCTGCCCAATCGATGATCCTGGCTATGATGCGGTGTGGGACCGCGCCATCGTGGTCCTGCTGACCGCGCACCAGCGCCTGATCCGTGCCGCGCTGCCGCACCTGCGCCGCTCAGCCAGCCCCAGGATCGTCAATATCGCCAGCACCGAAGCGCTGGGCGCAACCTCGCGCGATAGCCCTTATTCGGCGGCCAAGGCCGGAGTCACCGGGCTGACGCGGGCGCTGGCGGTGGAACTGGGCAAAGAGGGCATCACCGTCAACTGCATCTGCCCCGGCCCGATCGATACCGGCATGACCGCCAATGTACCCGAAGCCGACAAAGCGGTGTTCGCAGGGCGCCGCACCGCGCTGCGCCGCTATGGCTTGCCCGAGGAAGTTGCGCACATGACGCTAAGCCTGTGCCTCCCTGCCGCCAGCTACATTACTGGGGCGGTAATTCCGGTCGACGGCGGGCTGATGGCGCGGAATGCGTGAAGGGGGCACAGCCAGCCCCCCAAACCGTTCATGCTGAGCTTGTCGAAGCACTGTCCTGTTCTTCGTGCCGTTGCACAAAACCAAGAAGGACAGTGCTTCGACAAGCTCAGCATAGACGGGTTTTTGTAATCCTCGGAGGGGCAGTTTGCCCCTCAGTCGGCCAACGTCAGCGCCTCGTACCGCTCAAGGTGGTAATCGGCACCGCCGAACTGGTTTTCGATCATCGTTGCGCGCTTGAAATAGTGGCCGATGGCGAGTTCCATGGTGATGCCGATCCCGCCATGGGTCTGGACCGCGGCTTGGCCGGCGGCGCGCAGGCTGCGGCTGACCTTGGCCTTGACCTGGCTGACTGCGGCTTTGCGCTCGGCGCCGGGCAGGCTGAGCTTGAGCGTGCCCATCAGCGCCATCGAGGTGATCTGCTCGGCCTCGACCAGCATGTCGGCCATGCGGTGCTGCAAGACCTGGAACTTGCTGATCGGTTGGCCGAACTGCTTGCGTTGCTGGGTATATTCGACTGTGCCCGAAAGGAGCTTGCGGGCGATCCCGCTGCCTTCGGCGCAGACTGCCACAGTGGCTTCATCGGTGATCTGTTCGATCAGCTCGATGCCGCCGGGCAGGTGCGCATCGCCAGGAATGGCGACGTTTTCAAAATAAACTTCCGAAGCGCGGAAGCCATCGACCGTGGCATAGTCACGGCGGGTGATCCCGGGTGACTTGGCGTCGATCAGGAACAGCTCAACCCCGGCGCGTTCGCGGCGTGATCCGCCGGTGCGCGCGGTGACCAACAGGTGCGTGGCCCACGGCGCGGCATAGACCGAGGCCTTGTGGCCGTTGAGCACGAAACCAGCGCCATCGGCCTTGGCCGAAGTGCCGATGTCGGCAAGGTTATAGCGGCCCTGCGGTTCGGCATAGGCAAAAGCGATCACGCAATCGCCGCTGATGATTTGCGGGATCACCTCGGCAGCTTTCGCGCCGCCGACAGCCGAAAGCGCGCCGCCGCCGATCACCACGGTCTGCAGCCAGGGCTCAATCGCGATGACCTTGCCCAGTTCTTCCATCATGATCGCGTTTTCAAGGTGGCCGCCGCCCATGCCGCCGTATTCCTCGGCGAATGGCGCGCAGGTCAGGCCGAGCTCGCTCGACAGCGCTTTCCAGATACCGGGATCGCGTCCTTCGGGGCTGTCCAGCATCTTCTTGCGGGTTTCAAAGTCATAGGTGTCGCCCAGAAAGCGCGCGAGGCTATCGCGCAGCATATCCTGTGTTTCGTTGTAGCTCAGGTCCATCAAACGTCCCTTAATTCGGGGACACTATACTAATTAGCCCCCGGTTGATGTCGAACGCCCGGCCTGCCGAGCGCTAATAAGTATAGTGTCCCCGAATTAGCTAGAGGCCGAGAACCATTTTGGCGATGATGTTGCGCTGGATTTCATTCGACCCGCCGTAGATCGTGGTCTTGCGGGCGTTGTAATAGGTCGGCGCGGCCTTGTTGGCCCAGATCGGGCCGACTGCGTGTTCGTTGTCGCCTTCGCCGAAACTGCGGAAATAGGGCGCGCCATAGTGGCCGGCCATTTCCAGCGTCAGCTCGGTCAACCGCTGCTGGATTTCGCTGCCCTTGATCTTGAGCACCGAGCTTTCCGGCCCAGGGCCCTTGCCTGCGGCCATGCCCGACAGCGTGCGCAGTTCAGTGAATTCGAGCGCGGCCAGGTCCATTTCCAGTTCGGCCAC
>CALMBN010000352.1 GCA_937860195.1 uncultured Novosphingobium sp. | reverse complement strand
TGCTTATGCCCCGGTTGGACACCTAGGCTGCGTCACCAATTCCCAGCTCGGTGAGCTTGCGGTAAAGTGTTGAGCGACCGATCCCGAGGCGGCGGGCGACTTCGGTCATCCGGCCGCGATAGTGGCCGATGGCGAGGCGGATCACGTCGGCTTCGATGTCTTCAAGCGGCCTGAGGTTGCCGTCAAAGGTGTAGAGCATCACCCCGACCCCCTCTTGCACCGGATTCTGGTTGCCGCCGCCAGAGCCGAGCAGATCGGATAGCTGCGGGAAATCCTCGGCAGTCAGCGCGTCACCGTCACAGAACACGGCGGCCCGGAACAACACCGCTTGCAGCTGGCGGACATTGCCGGGCCAGTCATAGGCGGCAAGCAGCGATTGCGCGCCGTCAGTGATGCCGAGCGGCCGCAGCCCCGGCTGTTCGCCAATTCTGGCAAGGAAGTGTCTGGCGAGGGCAGATATATCGCCAGTCCGTTCGCGCAGTGGGGGCAGGTGGACGGTCGACGGCGCAATTTCCGTGTAAAGGTCGGGCAGAAAGTGGCCGGCCTCGACCATGGCTTTCAGGGGCGAGTTGCTCGCCGCGATCAGCCGGACGTCGATCCGGAACGAATGGCGCGCGCCGATCGGGCGGACATCGCTGCGCTCGAGCGAATCGAGCAACCGCTGCTGGACCGGCGGCGGCAACCGGTCGACCTCGTCAAGCGCAAGGGTGCCGCCATCGGCATGCTGCAGCGCGCCGATATGGCGATCAAACGCCCCCGGAAACGCGCCTTTTTCATGACCGAACAGGGCTGATTCTACCGAATTGGCGGGAATTGCGCCGACGTTGAGCAGGCGGAACGGCCCCTTGGCGCGCGGGGATGCCGCCTGCATCGCCCGGATGACCATTTCCTTGCCGGTGCCGCTTTCGCCCTCGATCAGCACCGGCCCATGGCCGCGCGCCGCCTTGGCCGCCACTGCCAAGGCAGTGCGGAAAGAAGGTGTCGCCCCGATCATCGCATCGAAATCGGGGGTTGCGGGCATTTTCTCGGTAAGTGGTTGTAGCTCGTCGCGCGGGGCCTCGCGGGTGGTTGCCATCCGCAATGCCAGCATCAGCCGGTCAGGCGCGACTGGTTTGACTAGATAATCGGTTGCCCCGGCCCGCATCGCCTCAACCGCCAGCAAGGGCGAGGCCGACGTGGTCAGCATCAGGATTGGCAAGGCTGGACGGCGACTGCGCAGTTCGGCAATCAAGCTGCAGGCCTCATCCCCCGGAACCCATTGATCAAGCACAATTGCGCCCAGCTGCATCCCCTGCCGGGTGCCGAGCGTGGCGATGGCGGTTTCGCTGTCGCGCACGACCAGCGTGCGCCAGCCCTCACGCTGGGCAAGCGCGGTAATCAACCGGCTCTGCGCCGGCTCATCGTCGATCAGCATCAGCAGGCGCTGTTCGATTTCCGCCATAGCCCCGTCGCAGTCCCCACACCGTTTCAAGGGGGACGCTTAAGCAAATTGGGTAAAGAGCCGATTAAGGCTGCGGATTGGAGCAAAATTAGGATTGAGCATGGCAGCGCAGGTCGATAGATACCCGATCAGCACCGAAACCAATAAACGTGGGATAGCGCAATGGCCGATGGCAACGACATGAATATGCACAATGGTACCTATTCGGGCTTTGTCGGGCTGGTGAAGTGGGGTTCGATTGTGACCGTGATGGTCACCGCCTTCGTCATCTACATGATTTCCAAGTAGTTCGGCGCCACTATGCGGATTGCAGTCCTGAAGGAAACCGCTGCCGGAGAATCCCGGGTCGCGGCCAGCCCGGAAACGGTCAAGAAGTTCATCGCCTTGGGCGCGAGCGTGGCGGTTGAGCCGGGAGCCGGGGCCGGAGCTTCGATTTCCGATCCAGAATTCGCTGCAGCCGGAGCGAGCGTGGCCAAGGATGCGGTCAAAGGTGCCGAGATCATTCTGGGCGTGCAGGGACCGGACCTCAAGGCACTGAAAGGCGCGAAAGATGGCGCGTGGATTGTCGCCGGGCTTGACCCGTTCGGCCAACGCGCCCGGGTCGATGCCTATGCCAAGGCCGGGTTTGAGGCACTGGCGATGGAATTCATGCCGCGGATCACTCGCGCGCAGAGCATGGACATCCTCTCCAGCCAGTCGAACCTTGCAGGCTACAAAGCGGTGATCGAAGCGGCCAATACATATGGCCGGGCCTTTCCGATGATGATGACAGCGGCCGGCACCGTGAGCGCTGCCAAGTGCTTTGTGATGGGCGTTGGCGTTGCGGGCTTGCAAGCAATCGCCACCGCGCGCCGATTGGGGGCACAGGTTTCGGCCACGGACGTGCGCTCGGCCACCAAGGAACAGATCCAGTCACTGGGTGCCAAGCCGATCTTTGTCGAGAATGTTGCCGGGATCGAAGGCGAAGGCGCGGGCGGCTATGCCACCGAAATGAGCGCAGAATATCAGGCCGCGCAGGCCGAGCTGGTCAGCAGCCACATCGCCAAGCAGGACATTGTCATCACCACCGCGCTGATTCCTGGCCGCGCTGCGCCAAGGCTGATCTCGGACGCTCAGATCAAGACCATGAAGCCCGGCAGCGTGATCTTCGATCTCGCCGTGGCACAAGGCGGGAACGTTGAAGGCAGCAAGCCGGATCAGATCGTGGAAATCCACGGAGTGAAGGTCATGGGCTGGTCGAACACGGCCACCCACCTCGCCGCCGATGCCTCGGCGCTGTTCGCGCGCAACCTGTTCAACTTCCTTTCCGCCTTTTGGGACAAGGAAGCCGGGCGGCCAGTGCTTGACGAGGAAATCGGCAATGCCGTGCGGCTGACGCTGGGCGGCAAGGTTGTGAACGAGAGGCTGCTGATTAAGTGATGGTCATCGCGAAATGGGTTGCCTACCAAATCCTCCCCCTATGGGGGAGGTGGCAGCGCGAAGCGCTGACGGTGGGGGCCTAGCATGGAAAATCACACTGACGATGCCATGCGCAACGCAAAGCGGTTGCGGCGTGAAATGTCACTTCCCGAAGTTCTGATTTGGACAAGGCTGAAGGGCAAACCAATGGGCGTGAAGTTTCGCAGCCAGCATCCGGTCGAGAACTATGTCGTGGATTTTTATCACGCTCCCAAACGGATCGCTTTTGAAATTGACAGTCTTTCTCACGACATGGGTGACCGTCCTCAACGTGACCGGAAACGCGATGCCGAATTGAAGGCTTCTGGCATTGAAGTGATCAGGATACCAGCCTCTGACGTTTTGAAGGACGCAGACACCGTTGCGGATTCAATCGTTCGTTATTGCCTCAACGGGCCCCCACCGTCAGGCCTTCGGCCTGCCACCTCCCCCAGTGGGGGAGGATCTCCATATTGCTCGCCCATCCAGTCCCACACCGGGGACATATCCGGAAAGAACCCGAGATGACGGAACGGGGTGCACTGGGCGTTGAAGGTTACCTCACCCCGCCTGAGCGGCCAGCCGTCCTGCGGGACTGGTGCAGCATAGTGCCAACGCCCGCCTCCGTCCTCGTCCGATCCGGGAATGAACTCGCCGTCGCTGGCCCAGCGCTCCAGCTTTGGCCGCCACATGGCCTGGGTATCAGGGCGGATGAAGCGATGCGGGCCATAGCGTTCCAGCTTTCGCCCATCACCCGAATCGATCAGGCCATAGTCGTCCCACGCCTCACCGATCATCACGACCGGGGTCTGGACCAGTTCAGCCACGCGGCACCGCGTGACTCGCGATGTACTCAGCAATCGCGGCATAGTCGCCGGGCAGCTCAACCAGTCGCTCCTCGCGCTCGAACAGGTCGCCGATCCGCGCGGGCAACACCGGGCGTTGGCCGGTGGCGCGTTCGACGGCATCGCCGAATTTGGCCGGGTGCGCGGTAGCGAGCGTAACGACTGGCACCTCGCCCGGCAGATCGGCAGCGCGCGCCGCGTGAAGCCCGATCGCGGTGTGCGGGTCGAGCAACTCCCCGCAATTGTCATACGCCCAACGGATTGCCAGGGCCATATCATCGGCCGTCGCACGGGCAGAGCTGAACAACGCTGCCGCGCCTTCGCGCTGCTGGTTGGTCAGCTGCATTGCCTTGGTCGATTCAAACCCGGTCATCTGCGCGGCG
Organism: uncultured Novosphingobium sp.; assembly: GCA_937860195.1. GTDB lineage: Bacteria > Pseudomonadota > Alphaproteobacteria > Sphingomonadales > Sphingomonadaceae > Novosphingobium. Next base: position 342 of record CALMBN010000352.1, on the reverse strand, counting down.
AGCGCCGTTCCATCGCGTCCGCCCAGATCGAACAGCAGCCGCTCAAAATTCGAAGAGACCTGAATGTCCATCGACGGCGCGGCGGTCGGCGTAACGGTTCCCGCTGAATAGTCCCCGGTCGACAGCGCGCGGTGGAGGATATCGTTGACATTGGTCGCGACGATCAACCGTTCGATCGGCAGCCCCATTTGCGCCGCGACATAGCCCGCGAAGACATCGCCGAAATTGCCGGTCGGAACCGCGAAAGCAACCTTGCGCTGCGGCGCGCCCAATTGCAGCGCAGCGGCGAAATAATAGACCACCTGCGCCATCAGCCGCGCCCAGTTGATCGAGTTCACCGCC
>CALMBN010000351.1 GCA_937860195.1 uncultured Novosphingobium sp. | reverse complement strand
CTGCGATCGAGCGAGAGCTGGGCACCCGTTACACCATCGATACCCTCAAAAAGTTGCGCGCACGCTATCCCAAAGTGCAGTTCGTCTGGTTGATGGGGAGCGACAATCTCGCCCAGTTCAGCCGTTGGAAAGCCTGGCGCAACGCAGCCCGCACCATGCCGATTGCGGTTATCGCGCGTCCGGGCTATGAACGTGCTGCCCGGGCGAGCCTCGCCGGGGTCTGGCTCGGCCGATACCGGCGGTCCGCAGCCAGCATGAAACACCGGGCAGGATGGAGCGCACCCGCGCTGATACATTTGCGTTTCGATCCCGATCCACGCTCGGCAACAGCTATTCGCCGTGCTGATCCAGACTGGGCCAGCCGCTATTCCGGCAAAGGCCACAGGGACCGATTGACACACCATCCCGTCGACCCAGACATCGCATGAACAATTGCGAAGCCCGCATAGAGGAGCCGATTCCGCTCAAATGACGCCTGCCCAAACTCCTTCGACTGCCGCTGTCGGCACACCCGCTCCGCTCCCCGAATCAGAGCCGGGCTCGCTCCACAATCTGGTGCTGAGCTCGCTTGATGACGATCAGGCGCAGGAAATCGTGTCGATCCCGCTCGAAGGCAAAAGCTCGATCGCCGACCACATGGTGATCGCAAGCGGTCGCTCGACCCGCCAGGTCGCGACAATGGCGCAAAAGCTGGCCGAACGGATCAAGCAAGGCGGTTTCGGTCACGTCCGGATCGAAGGCTTGCCGGCGGCTGACTGGGTGCTGGTCGATGCCGGCGATGTGGTGATCCACCTGTTCCGGCCCGAAGTCCGCACGTTCTACAATCTGGAACGGATGTGGGCGTTTGGAGATAGCGGGACCGCTTGAGCTGCCGATGCTCCTGCATGTGATCGCGCGCGGCAAGATTGCCCGCTCGCCCGAAGCGGAGCTGGTTGGGCGCTATTCAAGGCGGATCGCCTGGCCGCTCAAACTGACTGAATTGCCAGATGTGGGCGGCACAATCCCGGCTCCGCAAACCCCGAGCCGCGAAGTGCTGCTCGACGAGCACGGTAAAGCGATGAGCTCAGAAGCCTTCGCCGCGCTGCTTGGCCGCTGGCGCGATGAGGGCGTGCGCGAGGCCCGGTTCCTGATTGGCGCAGCGGACGGCCATGGCGTAACCGCCCGTGCAAAAGCCGACCTGCTGCTCGGCTTCGGAGCGATGACCTGGCCGCACCTGCTGGTCCGGGCAATGCTGGCCGAACAATTGTGGCGCGCGACCAGCATTCTTGCTGGCCATCCTTATCATCGTTCGGGATAAGGGCGGCAATGATCGCCCGGCTTTCCGTCACCTGCCTGATTGGCTTGCTGCTCCTCGCCGGAGTTGAAATGGGCCAAGCCCAGCCGGCCGGCCTCCAGACCATCGACCGAACCGAGGATGCGCAACAGGCGCTGGCAAATGCCGAGGCGCAAGGCCGTGATGCCCGCACCCGCGCCGAAGCGCTGGAGGCCAAGGCTGCCAGCGCGGTTGCTGCGGCGGACAAAACCGCGCAAGAAGGCGCGGCGCTGGCCGCGCGCGTGCAGGAATCCGAAGCCCGGATCGCCGCCAATCAGGCCCGGATCGAACTGATCGAGCGCCAGCGGGTCGGCCTGCGGGCCGAACTGGCACAAAAGCAGCGACCTTTGGTCGAACTGACCGCCGCGCTCCAGCGCCTGTCGCGCCGACCGGCGATTTTCTCAGTGCTGCGCCCCGGCACCCTGACCGACGCGGTTTACCTGCGCGCCGTGCTTGAAACGATGTTGCCCGAAGTCGCCCGCCGGACTGCAGGCCTGCGCGCGGCGATCAAACGCGGCGAAACGCTGCAGTTCCAGGCTGAGCAGGCCAGCGCCGATCTGCGGTCCAGCCAGGGCGAACTTGACCTGCGGCGTCAGCACCTTGCAGCACTCGAAGCCCGCCAAAGGCTTGAATCGCGGACCGCCAGCGGCACAGCCGACCGCGAAACCGAACGCGCACTCAAGCTCGCCGAGGAAGCCCGCGATCTGGGCGGCCTGATCGGTGAGCTCGACAAGGCTGGGCGGCTGCGCGATCAATTGGCAGCACTGCCAGGCCCGGTGCTGCGACCGGCGCAGCCACAAAATGCGGCAGTTTCCGTGCAGGCTGCGCCGGTCAGCGCATCCACCACTGCCCCCACGCAATACCAGCTGCCGGTGACCGGACGACTGGTTGCCGGATTCGGCACAGTTGGCGCAGGACAAGTTCAATCCCGCGGTATCTCGATCGCGGCGCGCGGCGGTGCCCAGGTCGTCTCGCCAGCGGCGGGGCGGGTGGTCTTTGCCGGACCTTATCAAGGGTATGGCACGATCGTGATTATCGAGCACGGCGGAGGCTGGACCTCGCTTGTGACGGGGCTGGCGGTTCTCGATGTCCGGGTCGGGCGCGATGTGGTGACCGGATCACCGCTTGGACAAGCTGGACCGGGGAACCCTGTTCTGACGCTCGAACTGCGCAAAGGCGGCCAGACGGTAAACCCGCTGGACTATCTCAAACGCTGAAAATCGCCATCTGGTGTTAACCTCCACTGCGCGATAAGATGCAGGTTCAATTGAAAGAGGCACGCCTCCGCATGAAGATCGTTACTTTGCTCCGCGCCACTGCGCTGGTTTCCGCTGTCGCCTTGATCCCGGCCACCACCGCAGGCCTCGCCGCCGTCGATGGCCGCGCTTCGGCGCAGTTCGAAAAGCTCGCCATGGTCTACCAGCTGGTCAAGCTGCGTTACGTCGAAAAGATCGACGACAAGAAGCTGGAAGAAGGCGCGATCGACGGGATGCTGTCGTCGCTTGATCCCCACTCTTCGTTCCTTTCGGGGGCGTCGATGCAGCGGCTTAACACCATGATCGACGGGAACTATTCGGGCCTCGGTCTGTCGGTGGTGATGGACGATGGCGCGGTCAAGGTGATCGCCCCGATGAAAGGCAGCCCGGCTGAAGCCGCCGGGGTGAAGGCGGGAGACTTTATCACCCACCTTGACGGCAAGCTGATCTATGGCGGGGAGCTTGACGATGCAGTTTCGCAGATGCGGGGTGAAGCCGGCAGCAAAATCCGCCTGACGATCTTCCGCGCTGGTCGCGATCAGCCGTTTGATGTGACCGTCACGCGCGGTGTCATCAAGCTTGAGCCGGTAACTTTCGAGTTGAACGACGGAGTCGGCGTGATTTCGGTCAACGAGTTCAGCGCTGATGTTGGCACAGATGTGGCAAAAGCCATCGAGAGCCTCAAGCAACAGTCGGGCGGCAAGTTGATGGGGATCGTGCTTGACCTACGCCAGAACCCCGGCGGGGCGCTGGACGAGGCTGTCGCGCTGTCAGACATCTTCCTGACCAAGGGCGATATCGTATCGCAGCGCGGTCGCAACGCCAGCGATGATGAGTATTTCAAGGCCGAATCGATGATCCCTGGCGATCTTGCCAAGGGCCTGCCGGTGGTCGTGCTGATCGATTCCGGTTCCGCTTCGGCTTCCGAGATCGTCGCAGGGGCTCTGCAGGATCAGCGCCGCGCGGTGATCATGGGTGAGCGCAGCTTTGGCAAAGGCTCGGTCCAGTCGCTGTTCTTCCTCGACAGCAGCCGGACCAGCGCAGTCAAGATCACCACGGCGCGGTATTACACCCCGCTCGGCCGGTCAGTGCAGGAAGGCGGGATCATGCCCGATATCACAGTGCCGCAACTGTCCGATCCCGACGCGCGCCGCCGGGCCGAACTGACAATCCGCGAGAGCGATTTGCGCCGTCACCTGGTCAACGAGGCGGCGATGGACGACAAGAAGCTCGAGGCTGACCGGCAGGCCGATCCGCGCTTCAAGCTGACCCCCGACGAGCTCAAGGCCAAGGGAATCAAGGATTATCAGCTCTATTACGCGATCCAGACCCTGCGCCGGACTGCGCCACCGGCGATGGCCAAGAAACGCTGAGCAATGACGGCGATCGGTGCCGATAGCGGGCGAACGGCCCGATTGATTGCGCTGGGTGTGCCGCTGGCGCTGCTCGGTGGGGCTTATTTCAGCCAGTATATTGGCGGACTTTATCCGTGCGAAATGTGCTGGTGGCAGCGCTATGCGCTGTTCGTGGCGGTTCCGTTCGGGCTGGCCGGCTGGTTCCGGCCGTCGCTGAAGGCGGCGACAGTGCTGGCGTTGCTGGCTGTGCTGATCGGCGGCTTGATCGGTGGCTATCACGCCGGGGTCGAATACGACTGGTGGGAAGGCCTGACTTCATGCGCAACCACTGCCGTGGTGACGGGCGGCGATCCGCTCGATGCCATCATGAGCGCGCCTTTGATCCGCTGTGACGTCGCGCCGTGGGACCTGTTCGGAATCTCGCTGGCCGGTTGGAATTTCCTGATTTCGGTGCCGCTGGCGCTATTTGGCCTCTTCGGACTGCGCGGGGCGGGAGCGTGATGCGGTGACTTCACGCACGCTCGAACGGATGCTGCGGGTCGATCAGGCCGGGGAATATGGCGCGACCCGGATCTATGCCGGGCAGCTTGCGGTGCTGGGGGACCGGACCGGAATTTCGGCTGATGTGCGCCACATGGCCGAGCAGGAAGAAGCCCACCTCAAGACTTTCAATGCGCTGCTCGCCGCCAAAGGCGTGCGGCCGACTGCGCTCCAGCCGTTCTGGCATGTCGCAGGCTTCGCCCTGGGTGCGGCGACGGCGCTGATCGGTCCAAAAGCGGCCATGGCCTGCACCGCAGCGGTCGAGACCGAGATTGACCGGCACTATTCGGCGCAGCTTGACGAACTGGGTAAGGACGAACCCGAACTGTCGGCTCTGATCCACGATTTCCGCGAAGACGAACGTGCCCATCGCGACACCGCGCTGGCTGCGGGTGCGGAACAGGCACCGGCCTATCCGTTGCTCTCGGGCGCGATCCGGCTGGGGTGCCGGGTGGCGATCAAGCTGGCGGAACGGGTTTGATCCCGGACAAAGCGTTGTCCGCTTCAGCTGTTATTCAGCGCCAAAGTGCCCTATGATCAAACCATGCACAGGAGTTTCGCCATGCGCCCGCTGATCGCCGCCCTTCTGCTCGCTTTGGGACTCGCCGTGGCCAATCCGGCTCTCGCACAGGAAGCGGCGGAGCCAAAGGTCAACATGGTGATCGTCTATGGCAATGACAAATGCCCCGAATCAACCGCCGACGAGATTGTGGTCTGCCCGCGGATGGATGAGGGTGAGCGTTACCGCATCCCGCCCAGCCTGCGCACTTCATCGGCCCCGACCAACGTCGCCTGGTCGCAGCGGGTCCGTTCGATCGAAACAGTCGGCCGTTCGGGCACGATGAGCTGCTCACCGACTGGCGCGGGTGGCTGGACCGGCTGCACTGGCAAGCTGCTGGCCGATGCGCGCGGCGAAAAAAGCGAAGATCCGGGGATCCGTGCCGGTCAGCTCGTCGCTGAAGAACGCGCCAAGCGGCTCGTCAATCTCGATGCCGATGCCGCCTCGGATCAGTCGCGGGTCGAGGAAATCGAGAAGCAGATGGAAGACAAGCGCAAGGCCGAGGAAGCGGCGGCTGAAAAAGGTGCGCCGCCACCGAAGTGAGTTAGAGACTCAGCGTCTATCCCAAATCCGCCTAACCTGAGCTTGTCGAAGGACTGTCCTTCTGGCGGCACTGCAGTCGACCCGAAGAAAAGGACAGTGCTTCGACAAGCTCAGCATGGACGGGGTTTGGGGCATAAGGCAGACCAGACTAACCCAGTGCAATATCCGGCGCGTCTTCCTGCTTCATGCCGACAGTGTGATAGCCCGCATCGACATGGTGGTTCTCACCGGTCACTCCCGCTGACAGGTCTGACAGCAGGTAAAGCGCAGCCCCGCCGACATCGCCGATGGTGACATTGCGGCGCAGCGGCGAGTTGTATTCGTTCCACTTCAGAATGTAACGGAAATCGCCGATTCCGCTGGCGGCGAGGGTCTTGATCGGCCCCGCCGAGACCGCGTTGACACGAATTCCTTGCGGTCCGAAATCGTTGGCGAGGTACTTCACGCTCGCCTCCAGCGCGGCCTTGGCTACCCCCATCACGTTGTAATGCGGCACGACCTTTTCCGCGCCGTAGTAAGATAGCGTCAGCATAGCCCCGCCGCCTGCGCCGGTTTCAGGATCGCGCGGCGGCATCATCGCGGCGGCGCGTCTGGCCACGGCGGTGAAGCTGAACACGCTGATGTTCATCGTCATCAAAAAATCGTCAAGTCCGACGTCGCAATAGTTTCCGCGCAGCGCTTCCTTGTTGGTGTAGCCGATCGCGTGGACCACAAAGTCTATCGTCGGCCAGCGCGCAGCGAGCGTTGCAAAGGCCTTGTCGAGCTCGGCCTCGGTTGAGACATCGCAGTCGATCAGGAAATCGCAACCCAATTGCTCGGCCAGCGGGCGAACCCGCTTTTCCATGACTTCGCCTTGATAGGAGAGCGCGATTTCTGCCCCATGCTCGGCCAGTTTCCGGGCGATCCCCCAGGCGAGCGACTTGTCATTTGCGAGGCCCATAATCAGCCCGCGCTTGCCCTGCATCAATCCGGTCATTCCGTGGTTCCTGTAGTCTTGATTGCGCTGGTTTCCAGTCCCTGGTCCCGCCATTTGCCCAGCAGATCCTGTTCTTCGGGACTTTCGGCCAGCGCCGCGTTGAGCTCTGCGCCCACCACCAGCCCTAAACCGACCAGCCAGAAAAAGAAAAGCGCGATCATCACCCCGGCCAGGCTTCCATAGGTCAGATCGTAAGTGAAAAAGCGGTGGAGGATCGCCGGAAGGGCGGCGCTGACCGTTGCCCACCAGACCGTTACCACCAAAGCGCCGGGCCATTTTGGATAACGCCGCTTGCGGTAGGCGGTCGGGGTCAGAGTGAAGAACAGCAGATAGAGTGCGCCATAGATCACCAGGGCCGGGATCAATCGCGACGTGCCGAGTGTATCGATCCAGCCGCCGGCACGCGGGAACCAGGCCTGGATCACCTCTTGCGCGGTGCCGATCGCGACCTGGGCAAGCAGCGCAAACAGCAGTGCCAGAACTGCGCCAAAGATCACCCCGGTAGAGATCAGCCGATAGCGCCAATAAATGTACGTTTCACGCGTGCCATAGGCGCGGCGCAGTATGTCACGGATCGTCTCAACCAGACTGCCGACGGTCCACAGGCCGACCAGCCCGCCAATCCACAGCAGCCAACCGCTCCGCGCGACGATCACGTCGATGGCCACGGGTTCCAGCGCAGCAGCGACGACCGGTGGCAGGGCCCGAAGAAAGGTATGGACCGAGGCCTCGCGCTGCGCCTGTTCGCCGATCAGGCTGAACACCGCGCCAACCGTCACAAAAAACGGAAACAAGGCCAGGATGCTCATATAGGCCAGGTTGCCAGCGTGAATAAAACCATCGTGATAGGCCCCGGTCCAGACCCGCGCGATCACCCGGAACGGCCGCGAGGTCCAGAACCTGCCTTGCGGGCCGACGTGCTCATCATAAGCGCTTACCAGCAAGCCGCTGGCGCGTTGGCGGCGGGCTTCGGGCGAAAGATCGGGCAGCGTCAGCGGCGGACGCTCGGCATCATCCGGCTCGCGCTCTTCCACGGTTCAGACACCCAGCCGCGCGCGCAGGTTACGGGGATCACGCCAGCCATCGAGTCGCTGGAGCAAGTCGGCATCACCCTCTGGCAGCTGCACTTCGATGGTAATGAGCTGATCGCCGCGCGAGCCGTCCTTGCGTGAGAAGCCTTTGCCGCCCAGCCGCAGGGTCTTGCCCGAGCTGGTGCCGGGGGCGAGGCTGAGCATCACCGCACCTTCGGGGGTTGGCACTTTGACCTTTGCGCCAGCCACGGCTTCATCGAGGCTGACCGGCAGGTCGAGCCGCAGATTGTCACCATCGCGGCGGAAGAAAGCGTGCGGCTGCAAGTGGATCAGCACGATGGCATCGCCGTTGCCGCCAGGTCCCGGCTCGCCCTTGCCAGAGAGACGCATCTGGGTTCCATCCTCGACCCCGGCAGGCAGCTTGAGGTCGATGGTCTTGCCGTCAGCCAGAGTGATCCGCTGGGCCGCCAGCATTGCAGCATCGGGCAGCGAAATGCCCAGCTTGTATTGAACATTGGCCCCTTTCGGTGCCGGCCCGCGCCGTGCACCGCCGCTACCGCCCATTCCGCCACGACCGCCAAACAGTCCGTCAAAGATATCGCCGATGTCGATCCCTTCACCAGCAAACCCTTCGAACCCATCGGCGCGGAATCCGCGCTGGTCGCGTCCGCCGAACCCGCCACCGGGACCGCCGCCGCCGCCAAAGCCGAACCCGGCTGGATTACCGTCGATATCGATCTCGCCCCGGTCAAACCGGGCGCGCCTGTCCTTGTCGGACAGCAAATCATAGGCCCGGGTGATCTCGGAAAAGCGCTCGGCCGCGTTGGGATTGTCTTGATTGCGGTCCGGGTGAAGCTGCTTCGCCAGCTTGCGATAGGCGGACTTGATGTCTTTCTCGCCTGCGCCGCGTTGCACTCCGAGGATCGAATAGGGATCTGCCATCTTCGCTAGCTAGGTGCGATGAGCCGATACGGCAAGGTTTTCGGACGCTTGTTGCGAGACGGTAGCACTTTCATCGGGATGACGGCGAGGCTATGGGCTGTGCCATGGACGAAGCCGAAGCCCAGAATGCGATCCCCGATGCCGCGCCGTTCGGGCTGTTCGATGAATGGTTCGCAGAAGCAAAGGCAAGCGAACCCAACGATCCCGAAGCGGTTGCACTGGCCACTGCGACATCCGGTGCTGCGCCCAGCTTGCGGATGGTGTTAATGAAGGATCATGGGGCCGAGCTGCTTGGGCCACACGGCGGGTTCGTGTTCTATACCAATGCGCACAGCCGCAAGGGCGGAGAGCTTGATGCCAACCGCCAAGCGGCGATGCTGTTTCACTGGAAGTCGCTTCGCCGTCAGGTCCGGATCGAGGGGAGCATTACCCGCGTGCCGGACGCCATGGCTGATGCCTATTTCGCCAGTCGTAGCCGAAGTTCGCAGCTTGGGGCCCATGCTTCGGATCAGTCGGCCGCGCTGAACTCGCGCGGCGAATTCATCGCCCGAATCGCGAAGGCCACGGCAACCCATCTGGTCGGCCCGGTTCCGCGTCCGCCGCACTGGACCGGGTTCTGCCTGACTCCCAAGGCCTTCGAGTTCTGGATGGATCGGCCATTCCGGCTCCATGAACGCCGCCGGTTCACTCGCCTTGCCGATGGCGGCTGGGCCAGCACGTTGCTTTATCCATGAACCAGACGAACTCACTCAATCGCAGCGCAGCGCTCGCCTCGATAGCGGTGGCTATGCTGCTGGTCGGGCTTAAGGCCTGGGCGGCATTTTCAACCGGTTCAACCGCGATGCTCGGGAGCCTCGCCGATACCGTGCTTGATCTGGTGGCGAGCGTTGCGACACTTGCCGGGGTCTGGGTTGCGGCGCAACCGGCTGACGAGAAACACCGCTTTGGTCACGGCAAGGCCGAGGCGCTGGCAGCCATGTTTCAGGTGGTGCTCATTTCGATTTCGGCGCTGACTCTGGCGTTCCGTTCGGTCCAGCAATGGCTTGCCGGGACCCGGCCCGAAGGGGCCGAGGGCGGTATCGCGGTGTCGGTGATTGCGATGGCGGCAACGCTGGCCTTGTTGGCCTGGCAACGCCATGTGATTCGCAAGACGGGCAGCCTCGCGATCAGCACCGATCATGTTCATTACCAGTCAGACCTGTTGTTGAACCTGGCGGTGATCGCCGCTCTGGCGCTCGATCAATATGCCGGGGTTGCTGGGGCCGATCCGTTCTTCGGTCTGGCGATTGCGCTATGGCTTGGTTGGGGGGCCTGGGGCGCTTCTCAGGCGGCGGTCGATCAGCTGATGGATCACGAATGGAATCAGGAGCGCCGAGCCACGTTTCTTGCAGCAGTGGCGCGTCACCCAGAGATCAAGGGCCTGCACGATCTGCGGACCCGCACTTCCGGTAACCGCGATTTCGTCCAGTTTCACCTCGCAGTGAACCCCGAGATGACGATCCAGCAGGCCCACGTTGTGATGGATGAAGTCGAGGCGATTCTGGCGAAGGAATTCCCGGGGGTCGAAATTCTGATCCATCCGGATCCCGAAGGGCACGTTGACCCGACCGACCTGTCGTCCGAGGAACTGTTGACGAACCGCTAGATGTTGCGGCCGTGGCCGGACAGAAAGCTGTCGTATGCTAATGCGACACCCTCGCGCAGCCCGACCTTAGGCCTCCAGCCAAGTGCCTCAAGCCGCGATGAATCCAGCAATTTGCGCGGGGTTCCGTCGGGCTTGGTGGGGTCGGTTTCAACCACGCCATCATAACCAAGCACGTCCATCACCAGCTTGGTCAGATCGAGAATCGATACCTCTTCGCCCGAACCGACGTTGATGTGGAGCGCGCCGGAATAGTGTTTCATCAGGTGGACACAGGCATCGGCGCAGTCGTCAACATAGAGGAATTCACGCAAAGGGCTGCCGCTGCCCCAGACGCTGACTGCGCTGCCACTGGCCTTGGCCTCGTGAACCTTGCGGATCAACGCGGGCAGCACATGGCTCCCTTGCAGATCGTAGTTGTCTCCAGGGCCGTAGAGGTTGGTCGGCATCGCACTGATAAAGTCGCAGCCGTATTGCTGGCGGTAGGCCTGGGCAAGCTTGATCCCGGCGATCTTGGCAAGGGCATACCATTCGTTGGTCGGCTCGAGCGGACCGGTCAGCAGTGCCTCTTCACGGATCGGCTGATCCGCCTGTTTGGGGTAGATGCACGACGAGCCAAGGAACAACAGCTTTTCAACCCCGACCGACTCGGCCCCGGTCAAGACTGCGGTTTCGATCAGCAGGTTGTCGCGCAGGAACGCGACCGGCTGGGTTGCATTGGCGTGAATTCCGCCGACTTTGGCGGCCGCCAGGAACACCGCCTGCGGGCGGTGGTTGTGCATCCAGCCGAGCACTGCCCGCTGGTCTGTCAGATCAAGGCCGTCCCGGTCGGCGGTCAGCACCTCGCAGTCCTCGCTGGCCAGCCGGCGGACCAGCGCTGCGCCGACCATCCCCCGGTGGCCTGCAACCCAGATACGTTTCCCGGCAAGTTCGAACATCAGCTGCCCTGGCCCAGCGTGGCGGTCTTCATTCCGTCGAGGTCGGCAGCAACCATCTCGCGGACCAGTTCACGCACCCCGATTTCGGCTCGCCAGCCGAGTTTCTGGTGGGCCTTGCCGGGATCGCCGACCAGCAGGTCGACTTCAGTCGGGCGGAAATAGCGCGGATCGACAGCCACCCGCAGCGCCCCGGTTTTGCGGCAAAAGCCCTGCTCGCCGACCCCGCTCCCGCGCCAATCCAGCTCGATCCCGGTCTCGGCAAAGGCCCACTGGGTAAACTGCCGGACCGTAGTGGTAACCCCAGTGGCGAGCACGAAATCGTCGCCTTCGCCGTGCTGAACAATCCGCCACATCCCCTCAACATATTCGCGGGCGTGGCCCCAATCACGCTGGGCATCAAGGTTGCCAAGGTAGAGGATGCCCTGCCGCCCGAGCGCGATTGCCGCCGCGCCGCGGGTGATCTTGCGGGTAACGAAGGTTTCGCCGCGCAGCGGGCTTTCGTGGTTGAACAGGATGCCGTTTGAGGCGTGGATGCCATAGGCCTCGCGGTAATTGACCGTGATCCAGTAGGCATAGAGCTTGGCCGCGGCATAGGGACTGCGCGGATAAAAAGGGGTGGTCTCGCGCTGCGGCACTTCCTGAACCAGACCGTAAAGTTCCGAGGTGGAGGCTTGATAGAACCGGGTCTTGGCTTCCAGCTTCAGGATCCGGATCGCTTCGAGCAACCGCAGCGTGCCGAGCGCGTCGGAATTCGCGGTATATTCCGCCGTTTCAAAACTGACCGCGACATGGCTCTGCGCGGCGAGGTTGTAGATTTCGTCCGGCTGGGTTTCCTGCACGATCCGGATCAGGTTGGTGGCATCGGTCAGATCACCATAGTGCAGGCTGAGCTTGGGATCGGGGACATGCGGGTCCTCATAAATCTCGTCGATCCGGTGGGTGTTGAAGCTGGATGAGCGTCGTTTGATCCCGTGAACGCGGTAACCTTTTTCGAGCAGCAGCCGGGCCAGATAGGCCCCATCCTGCCCGGTGATCCCGGTGATAAGGGCGGTTTTTTCACTCACGTGGTGGGTCCTTTGGGGTAAAGCGTGACGAGCCGGGCAAGCGCCTTGCGCAGCGGATCACGGGAATTGTCCTGGGTCTTGCCAAGCCGGACCACGACCATGCCGTTGACGCGGTTGACCAGCACATGCTGGCCAAGGTGGCCATTCATCGAGAACACCGAAGCGGGAGCGCCGGGCCATTGCACAAAGCCGCCTGGCCCAGGCCGGTTGAGCCAGACCTGCGCGCCATAGCCGGGGTTGGGTGGGCTGGGCGTGGTCATGAAGTCGATCCACGCAGATGGTACCAGCTGCGCACCCTTGACCGCGCCGCGACCCCGCAGAAATTCGCCAAACCGGGCCCAGTCGCGCGCTGTCCCGTGGATCAGGCTGCCGCCGATCAGCGTTCCGGCGGTATCGAATTCAGGCACCATGCTTTTCATGCCGATCGGTTCGAACAAACGGGTGCGCAGGTATTCGCGCACCACCCGCACCCGCTCAGCCGGGTCGGTGCTGGCGGTCAGCGAGCGTGCGGCAAGATCGGCAAGGATCACGGTGGTGGCGCTGGAATACTCCCACATCCGGCCCGGTTCTGCCTCGAGCGGCTGAGCCTCGGCATAGGCGGCCATATCGTCGCGCCCATCAAGGAACAGCATCCGCACTTCGTCGCTTTCGTACGTCGGGTCGCCGGCCTCGGTATGGCGCAAGCCAGAGCGCATCTGAAGCAATTGCCGCAGCGTGATCTCCCCGCGCGGATCGCCGCTGCGCTGCCAAGCCGGGATCGGCACGCTTTCATCAAGCCGCAGGCGCCCATCGGCAACCAGTTGCCCGATCATCACTCCCGTCACCGTCTTGGCCATCGACCATGAAACGAACCGGGTGTTCTCATGATAACCGGGGCCATAGCGTTCGGCCACGGTCTGGCCGCCATGCAGCACGATGACCGCGCGGGTTTCTGCATTCCCTTCGTCTGAAAACAGCATATCGACTGCGCGGGCCAGCTTTTCGCGAGCAATTCCGGGCTTTTCGACCACCGCTTTCAACGCCGCTTCGCTGACCGGCGGGAGCGGCGCAGCGGCCCGATCATCGCCGCAGCCGATCAGGGCTGGCAGAGCAAGCAGCGGCAGGATAAGGGCGAAACGGCGCGCGGGCATCGTGCCTGTATCCCTTGCCCAAAGGCTCAAGAATGGCAACCGCTAAGCAGAACCCCAGCCTGAGATCTCCGTGGCGAAAACGCATGTTGTGGCTGGGCGCCGCCTTGATCGCACTGCTGCTGTCGGTGTTCTGGACACCGATCAAAGGTTATGCAGCGGCCGGATCGGCCTATGGCGCACGAGTTGCCTGTTCATGCCGCTATATTGGCGGGCGTGGGCTGGACGATTGCAAGAAGGACTTCGAGCCGGGGATGGAGCTGATCAGTTTGTCCGAAGACACCAAGGCCAAAAGCGTCACCGCAAGTTTCCCGTTGCTTGCCAGCCACACCGCGACTTATCGCGAGGGGCCCGGTTGTCAGCTTGAGAAGTGGCCGGGTTGAAGTGTTTTTTGGCGATGAACTTGTGCTAGGCACCTTTTGATGAGCATATCTGCAATCCATCCCGTGATCCTGTGCGGTGGCAGCGGCACCCGGCTGTGGCCGCGCAGCCGGGTCAGCAAGCCCAAGCCGTTCCTGCCGCTGGTCGGTGATGGAACCCTGTTCGAAGCGACGCTGGGCCGCTGCCCGCCATCGGCCGGGTTCGCTGGGCCGATTGTCGTGACCGGCGCTGTGCATCTGGCCCATGTTGAAGCGCAGTGGCCCGCAGGGGTGGGCGGCGAAGTGATCGTCGAACCAGCAGCGCGCAACACCGCTGCAGCGATTGCCCTCGCTGCGCTGCGCCTGCCCGAAGATGCGGTGATGCTGGTCTGCCCGAGTGACCATCATATCGCCGATAGCGATGCCTTTCAGACCGCCGCCCGCGCTGCCGCTCAACTTGCCGCGCAGGACTGGCTGGTCTCATTCGGGATTGAGGCGACCTCGCCCGAGACCGGCTTCGGCTATCTCCAGCGCGGCGAAGCGATTGGCGGACTGGGCTTCAAGGTCGCCCGATTTGTCGAAAAGCCCGATCTGGACCGGGCCAAAGCATTTCTGGCCGACGGCGGCTATGCCTGGAACGGCGGAATCTTCGCGTTTCGGGTTGGAACGTTTCTGGCTGAACTCACCGCCCACCGCCCAGCAATTGCTGCCCAGGCGCGGCTTGCGGTTGAGCGCGGCCGGGCCGAAGGCATGCGGTTCCATCCCGATGCCGCCGCATTTGCTGCGATCGACAGCGAGTCGGTCGACTATGCGGTGATGGAAAACACCGCGAAAGCGGCGATGGTCCAAGCAGCAATGGGCTGGTCCGATATCGGCAACTGGGATGCCCTGCTGACCGCGCGGCCGCGCGATGGCTCAGGTAACAGCCTGTCCGGTCGCGCCGATTTGATTGATTGCTGCAACGTCCTGGTCGAAAGCGATGGCCCGCGCGTTTCGGCGATCGGGCTGGAAGACGTGGTCATCGTGGTCGATGGCGACGACGTGCTGGTCACTACCCGCGCCGGGGCGCAGCTGGTCGGCAAGCTGCCGGGTGCGGTCAACCAATGAGCGGCATGCTGCCGACCCGGATGGTCGAGCGACCCTGGGGCTGCGAGGTCCTCCCCGCTCCGTTTGTTGCCCCGTCAGGTCAAAAGATTGGCGAGGTCTGGTTTGAGCCGCCCGCTGCGCTGGACGGCCTGCTGGTCAAATATCTGTTCACCAGCGCAGCGCTGTCGGTCCAGGTCCATCCTTCCGATGCGCAAGCCCCCGCAGGACACCGGGGCAAGGAAGAATGCTGGTTCGTGCTCGCGGCTGAACCCGGTGCCAAGCTGGGGATCGGGTTCAAGCGTGAACTCGGCGGCGAAGCGATGCGCGCCGCCGCGCTTGATGGCAGTATCGAGCATTTGCTGGATTGGCGTCCGGTGCAGGCTGGGGACTGCTTTTATATCCCGGCCGGAACGGTTCACGCGATCGGGGCCGGGATCACGCTGATCGAAGTGCAGCAGAACAGCGACATCACCTATCGGCTCTATGATTACGGTCGCCCCCGCGAATTGCACCTTGATGACGGAATCGCCGTAGCCCGGGGTGAGGTCTATCCGCGCGTGCTGCATCAGCACGTGGCGGAAACGGGCGCGGCCAAACTGGTTGACGGGCCGCACTTCCGGCTCGACCGGCTCGACGGAATGCCCGACGCTGAGGTTGTGGCCCGTTACGGCGGGCCGCTGCTGGTAATCCCGCTGCATGGCACCGCAGAAGTTGGTGGCGCATTGGTCAAAGGCGGCGAATGTGCGCTGGCGAGATCGCTTGATGATGTCGCTTTTTCGGGACTGAGCCTTATCGCTCAGCCTTGCGTCTAAGCTGCCTCGGTCGATTCGATCCAGCCACCACCGGCAACGCGGTCTCCGGCATAAAGCACGGCTGCTTGCCCCGGCGCGACCCCGTATTCGGGGCTGGCAAAGCGGATCGTGCAATCCGCGCCCTGACCAAATGCACCGTCCAGTTTCACCGGCACCGGCTTGGCGAGCGATCGGACCTTGGCCATCAATGGTCCTGCTGGCAGCTGGCCGATCCGGTTGGTCTGGGTAATCCGCGCGGAGCCGACCGCGAGCAATCGCTTCGGTCCGACCAGCACGCGGCGGCCCGGCGCGTCGAGCGCGGTGACATAGAGCGGTTCGGCCAGTCCACCGATCTCCAGCCCGCGGCGCTGGCCGACGGTATAGTGGATGATTCCGCGATGCTCGCCCAGCACCGCGCCGCTCTCGGCATGAACAATCTCGCCCGGGGTGCCACCTTCGGGCCGGACTGACTGGACGATCCGGGCGTAATCGCCATCGGGGACAAAGCAGATATCCTGGCTGTCGGGCTTGGCCGCAACCCGCAGCCCCTCGGCTTCGGCAATCTCACGCACTCGCGCCTTGGGCAGGCTGCCCAACGGAAAGCGCAGATAGTCGAGCTGGGCATCGGTGGTGCCATAGAGGAAATAGGACTGGTCCCGCGCCGGATCGAATGCGCGGTGCAGTTCGGGACCGGCCAGGCCGATCTCGCGGCGAACATAGTGTCCGGTCGCAAGGCAATCGGCCCCGAGTTCGCGTGCCATTGTCAACAGGTCGGTGAACTTGGGCCCCATGTTGCAACGAATGCAGGGGATCGGGGTGCGGCCGGCGAGGTATTCATCGGCAAACTGCGCTACCACTTCTTCGCGGAACCGGCTTTCGTGATCGATGACGTGGTGAACAATCCCCAGCCGGTCGGCGACGCTGGCATTCCATCCGTCGGGGGGCAGTGGGATGCCGAGGCCGGTCAGCAACGCGTCGGGTTCCAGCGACATGCTGATGGAATGGGTGAGGCGGCCGTCCTCCATGAGAGGAATGCTGACGCTGAGGATCGGCCGCTTCTTGACGGCGCCGACGTAGAGGTCGGAAATGTGGATGCGGCCGGCTGCGAGATCCTGGCGCGCCTCTTTCGGAATGGCGCTGATCGGCAGCTCCGTGCCCCAGGGCACGTGCGTATTGAAGAGCTGCTGACCGCCGGCGTCTCGCACGATCATGCTGCCCTTGAAGATGCTGGCGGCATGCGCGGCCCGACGATAGAGATTTTCCAGATCGCCGCTCAGCAGTGAGCGCGAGGAAGCCAGGGTGTTGAGCTGGTCGGCGACGCGCCGCAGCTCGTGCTCGATACTCTTGGAAAGGTCGCGCGCATACCAGCGGGCCTTCTGCTCGGTCGCCTCGCGCTCGGCACGCGAGTAGTGGTTGATCATCCAGGCGCCGAAACCCAGCATCGGAATCGATATCAGCAATGCGTACAAGATGAGATGGCTGAGCAACGAAAGCCCGCGCGGCTTGGCCTTGACGGCCGCGAGCACGAC
>CALMBN010000350.1 GCA_937860195.1 uncultured Novosphingobium sp. | reverse complement strand
CGAGGCCGAGAAGAAGATCGCGCCGACGCGCGTCCGCCTCGGGCCCGACTGGCTGGCCTTCATCGGCAACTGGATGACCGAGTGGGAGCGCACCGGTGACACCAAGTGGCGCGACAAGATCCTCGCGGGCGTCACGAGCCTCGACGCCATGCCGCTCGGCTTGCGCACGGGCAAGAACCTCGTCTTCGGCTACGACCCCGCCACCGGCAAGCTCGCATTCGGCTTTATCCACGGCAATTGGGCGCTGGACAACTCCCGGCGCGACGGCCGTTGGTGCGGCGTCAACAACGAACTTCAGGTGCTTGCCGAGCAGGGGTGTTATGCCGACTTCACGCTGCCCTCGGCGCCGAGCGACAGCGGGAACAGCCGGTCGTTGAAGTGCGCGGCCATCTGATATTCTATGACCTGGTAAGAGGTTTCCGGACCGAAATACATGAAAGAGCACTTCGTTCCGCCGCCCTTGGCTGGTTCAACCAGGACGGCCCCCCCTGCGCCTTTTTTCAAATAGAGCTTTGCGTTTTTCAGTGACCCTTCCATCGGCTTTGAATCGAGCTTCCAGCCATCGGCAGTGAACACAGTCTCGTCAAAGCCGCCGTTGGTGATCGCTTGAACGCAGTGATCGGCGGCCAGCACCGGGGCGGACAAGGTGGCACTGTCGGCCACGGCATAGCCCACCAGCAACGGAGCGAGGATCAGCGCGCTCATGATAGATTCTCCGATGAATAGACCGTCACTGAAAAGAGCTCGCGCCCATTGCGGTTGGTGGAGAACAGATCGTAATAGTGTTCCGGGCCAATCAGAATTTTGCCAATAGAGTCGGCTGGAAAAATCTTGCTCATCGCGACCTTCAGCTTCTCATCAGTGCTGTTATCAAAAGTCTGGGCAAATTTGCGCGAAACCAGCTCGCCGCGAACCTTGTCACTGACTGTGGAACTGGTCACGTGGACTATCACCCGGCAGCTGACGACGACTGGTCCGTGGCGCACGAAGATTGCAGTGTTGCCCTTGCCGAAACCCATGAGCAACCGGCCGCGATCTTCCTTCTTGTCGCCTGGTTCCCAAATCCGGCTGCCGATCTTGTAGCCGGCATCACGCAGCATCCGGTATTCGAACGTAGCTGCCCCATGGGTTGCCTTGCGGCACAGATCGACTGCGTCAAGAATTTCCGGCAAGTCAGCAGGATTGTCCCCGATCTGCGGCGCGCGGGCCGGAGCCGTAGGGACTGCAGACGCCGGACTAGCCGCTGGTGTGGACTGCGCGGCGACCATCGCCGGCGCGATTGCCAGCAGTGCTATGCTTGCGAATGCCAGCCGCGACCTCACTTCACCTTCTCCACGCCGAGCATGTAAGCGGCAATCTTTTGCCCCGGCATCGTTTGCTGAATATGTAGATAGACAGTGACTTCACCAGCGCCTTTTCGCTGCCAGATCTGGCCCTGGTTGCCCATCGGATAGACCTCGCCCAACTTGCCGAGTACGGGATCGCCCACCGCGATGCCCTGGGCCAGGGTCGTTTCATCGGGGACCCGTCCGGTGACCATGCAGTTGCGGGTCTTGCCGTTGTCGAGGACGTTGGCGAACATTCTGGAATTGCTGTATTTCACGGTTCCATCGTCGTCAGTCCGGTCGAACTTCATGTCGAACGGCGCGGTTTGCGCTATCCTGCCTTGCGCCGTGGCATCGCCGATGTGATCAAGGCAGATCGCCTGATAGGCTGCGAAAATATCGGTCAGCGAGGTTGTTTCCAGCACTATTTGCCCAGCCCTGGCGGGCCCAGCCATTGTAACTGCAAGCAGCGCCAGCACGGCGGGGAACAGGCGGTTCATGGTGTTTACCCCAGGCTCGGTTCGATGGCTTTGCAGGCGGTCAGCAGGCCTTTGACTTCGCCGACCGAGACATCGAAATTGGTCTTGGCATCGGCGCTCAGCGCAATTTCGATCACTTCTTCAGCGCCGTTCGCGCCGATGACTGTGGGCACGCCGACATACAGCCCTTCGAGACCGTACTTGCCGTCGACATAGACCGCACAGGGCAGGATCCGCTTCTGATCACCCAGATAGGCCTCGGCCATCGCAATCGCGCTGGTAGCTGGCGCGTAATAGGCCGAGCCGGTCTTGAGCAGACCGACGATCTCACCGCCACCGGCGCGGGTCCGGGCGACGATTGCGTCGATCGCCTCTTTGCTCGACTTGCCCATCTTGACCAGATCGTCGACCGGAATGCCCGAAATCGTAGTGTAGCTGGTGACCGGCACCATCGTGTCGCCGTGGCCGCCAAGCACGAAGGCGTTGACGTCCTTGACCGAGACTCCGAATTCCCACGCCAAGAAAGTCGCAAAGCGGGCGCTGTCGAGCACGCCTGCCATGCCGACCACCTTGTTGTGCGGCAGGCCCGAAAATTCGCGCAGCGCCCAGACCATTGCATCGAGCGGGTTGGTGATGCAGATCACGAAAGCGTCGGGGGCGTGGGCCTTGATCCCGGCACCGACTGCTTTCATGACGGAAAGGTTGATGCCCAGCAGATCGTCTCGGCTCATCCCAGGTTTGCGCGGTACGCCTGCGGTAACGATGATGACGTCGGCCCCGGCAATGTCTGCATAGTCATTGGTGCCTGTTATCTTGGCGTCAAATCCCTCAACCGGACCGCACTGGCTGAGATCGAGTGCCTTGCCCTGAGGAATGCCCTCGGCGATGTCGAACAGGACGATGTCGCCCAGTTCTTTCTTTGCCGCGAGGTGCGCGAGTGTGCCGCCGATCATCCCGGAGCCGATCAGAGCAATCTTCTTGCGTCCAACATCTTTGGCCATAACGCGAACTGGTCCTTCCCTGGGTGCGGGAACCAAAGTTGGCAAACAGACCACCTAACCCATCCCGCCGGGTGCAGGTGTCCAATGAACGAATTGGCCCTAACTCTCCGATTCCGCGATTGCAACCCGGTAAAAGAGCGTAGCTTCAACTATTTTCTGATAATAGTTCGCAATTGCAATAAAAGACTTGATTCGGCCATCGCAGTCGCAGCGTAGCAAGCCAGAGCTGCCGGAACTGCTGGGGCTTGTTGCGCTGCGTTCGCTTTTGCGAAAGATGGCGGTGCGACTAAGTTTTGCGCTGCCCCCGCCGGGCGAGGTTCGCACTCAGCGCCACCGCCATGCGTCGGTCAAGCGTGCGGCAGATCGCCAGCCAGTGACGATAGTCATCGCGGTGTCCGGCGAAATGGGCGGTGCGGGCCTTGTCCCGTGCTTCTGCCGCAGCGGCAAGGCCGAATTCGGCGAAATGCTTAAGCGAGGCGCGAAGCATCTCGTCATGGCTTTCGCCATCACCGTTGTCATTGGCGGCGCGGGCCGCAATCCGCACGGCCAGGGCGCGAAAGAGATAACGAGGGGATGCCGCAGGACGGGCGGCAGCAAAATGCAAGGTCATGGTTTTCTTCTCGGGGGTAGCGACACTGGAGCCTTGTTATACCAGGGGCCGCTAAACCTTCGTGTGGGGCTATGGTTTCCGGGGATTTACCATGCTCGCAGAAATAACCTTACCCGCCGGGCTGACCGATCCATTTACCCGAGTTCTCAAATTCTGGTTTCACGTGGCTGTTCGGCAGATTCGTCCCGCCGTACAGTTTGTCGCCGCCGCGTTGCTCGACTTCGGGGGCATAGCGCGGAGCCGGAAGAGCCGAGGCCTGACCAGCATCGCCGGGCTGAGCCAGGGCAGGTCCGGCCTGCGCAGCGCTCCGCAAGCCGGCATCGTAACTTTTCTGCAAAGCCAACGGATCAAGCGCCGGATCGGGCAGCTTGTCTGCCGCCGGATTGCGGGCGTGCGGCACGGCCATCGGCTCGCCCCCGGAATAGGCAAAGCGATAGGTTCCGGCCTGCCCGGCCTTGCCCTTGAAGCTGTAAAACCGGTGCGCGCCAATCACCGCGATCGGATTGAGGCTGGGGGCCCAATAAGGGTGAATCTGGATCGTGTGGTAATGCGTGGCGAGGCCAACGCTCGGCTCGACTTGGCCCGATAGCGCTGCCACTGCGACCCGCCGCGCCCGTTCCCAAAAAAACACTGACGGCTTGCGGGCAAGGGATCCATCGCAGGTGAAGCTGAACTGGCAGCCGGTGCTGCGCTCGCTGCCTTGATAGACCACGCCGCAGACGGTGCCCGGGTAAGCTGGATGGGCCACCCGGTTGAGCACCACCTGGGCGACCGCACGCTGGCCCTGATCGGGTTCAGAGGCGGCTTCATAGTAAACTGCTGCCGTCAGACATTCGACTGCGCGGCCGCGG
Organism: uncultured Novosphingobium sp.; assembly: GCA_937860195.1. Taxonomy (GTDB): domain Bacteria; phylum Pseudomonadota; class Alphaproteobacteria; order Sphingomonadales; family Sphingomonadaceae; genus Novosphingobium. The sequence goes on along the minus strand of CALMBN010000350.1, from coordinate 1,253 downwards.
TCCACACCGGAATTGTCAAACCGCATTGCGCGGGCAACCGGGCCGCCAGCGAAGTCAGTCAGACTGCCAACGGCTCCTGATGCGTCAGTCGCGAAACTGATGTCGGTCGGCAGGTCTTCGGTAGCGGCGAGATAGTAGAAGGCCGAACCGGGGAAGCTTGCACCCTGTTGCTCGAAAGGCATCGACTCGATCGTCAAAGCCGCACTGCCGGCCGAACTGACATTGAGTGTCCGCCAGCTGTCAGGCGCCGCCAATGCGGGCACAGCGACCGCTGCCAGCAGCACCAGCGCGCGGCGGCCCATGGGCTTGCGCCGAACCCGCTGGCCCAGCTTGCGCACGCCGGCACGCCGCAGCGTCGCATCGAAATCGCGCGGACAGGGTTCAAAGGAAAGGGCAGTTGTGTGGTTCATTTGTTCGTTTGTCAGCAGCACCCGCCTTTGCGCGTAGTCCCGGACCGCCTTGCCTTGCCACTGCGCAGATCGCATCGTGCCGAAGCGGGACGGACTCCGGAGTTGCTCTTAAGCGCTCAAACCGCAGCCCATGTTGCATGTGCGGGCAGGGCATTGTAGTGGCACCGCCACGTCATCGGTTGTCTGCTTCGGCAGGCTGAAAAGGGAAGCAGGTGAAGCACCTGCGCTGCCCCCGCAACTGTGACCGGGGAGCGATGCGCCCAACATGCCACTGGTTTCTGACCGGGAAGGCGGGCGCAGAGTGACGATCCGGGAGCCAGGAGACCTGCCAGTGACGGTCGTTCCGCAGCCGGGCGGGGTGTACCGGATGTAAGCAGGGGCTCGCGATTTCGTGCGGGCCGCCTCGCCATGAACGGCTTTCGTTCAATGGCTTGAGGGATCTTTATGAAATATCTGTTTTTGCTGGGTTGTTCGATTGTAGTTGCCGACCCTGCGATGGCCCAAGAGGCCGAAGATTTGCATGACTGTTGCATCATCTCTCCCACGATCAGCGACACCCGAATTACGGTGACTGCGACCGGATTCGGTGAGCGGCTGAGCCAGGTTGGTCAATCGGTCAGCGTGGTTGGGGCGAGCGAGATCGAAAGCATTCAGGGCGCAGATCCGGCTCGTTTGCTTGAACGACTGCCCGGTGTCACCTTGGCTCGTAGCGGTCCGCTGGGAAGCCAGACCAGCCTGTTTGTGCGCGGTGCCAATTCGCAGCAGCTGCTGGTGATGATCGACGCGTTCCGCCGGTCGTCCGCCGCGCGTATCACGGCGGTGATTCCGTATTACGGCTATGCG
>CALMBN010000349.1 GCA_937860195.1 uncultured Novosphingobium sp. | reverse complement strand
CGACTTGCCCGATCAGGTGTTCAGCCGGGTCCATGTCGATGACATCGTCAGCGCGGCCACATTGGCTCTCAATGCGCCCAGCGGAGCTTACAACGTCGCCGACGACTTGCCGACCAGCCAGAACACGGTGATCGAGCATGCCTGTCAGCTGCTCGGTAACAAGATGCCGCCGCTCCAATCACTCGATGAAGCAAACCTCTCTCCCATGGCCCGCGCTTTCTATGCCGAGAACCGTCGGGTTACCAATGCCAAGGCCAAACGCGCGCTGGGCTGGCAGCCCCGCTATCCCAGCTACCGCGAGGGTCTAGCCGCCTGCCTTGCGGCCCGAGAGGGCAATCAATAGCCCGACCATTGCCAAGGCCGCTCCGCCCGCCGCCAGCGCGGTCCAGTGATAGCCTTCGAGCAGGGTCGAGAGGGCCATTGCCACAACCGGCACCGCAACCCCGTTATAGGCCGCTGGTCCCGGCCCCCAATTGCGGATCAGGGCAAAATACAGCGGGAAAGTCACCACCGAGCCAAGAATCCCGAGGTAGGCGATCCCCCACCAGTATTCGGGGCGCGAATCGAATGCCGGCGGGCCGGTCATCGCCAGCGCCAACGCGGCATCGAACAGGGTGCCGAACAGCATCGCCCAGGCCAACAGCGATACGGCCGGCAATTTGCGGGCCGTATCGGTCGCGAGCAGGACATTGGCTCCCGATGCGCACATGATTGCAAGGCTCGCCAACACCAGGCCGAGCAAGACCGAGCCGCCCACCGGGGCGACCGCATATTCGTGCGTCAGCAGCAGCCCGATCCCGGCAATCGCCACAGCCCCGCCCTCAATGAACCGCCCGCTCACCGGGGTGTTCAGGAACAATCGCGCCAACACTGCATTGGGCACCATCAGCAGCGCGAACAGCACTGCGACCACGCCCGAAGTCAGATGGTGTTGGGCCTGATAGACAAACTGGAAATTCAGGCAGAATTGCAGCAGCCCAAGCATCGCGGCAAAACGGTACCCGCCGGGGCCAAGCCGCAGATCCTCGCCGCGCCACTTGGCCAGCAGTGCCATCCCGACTGTTGCCAGCGCAAACCGCCAGGTCACGCTCCACTGCGCCGGGACCACGCTGATCTGATCCTTGATCACTGACCAGGTCGAACCCCAGATCATGGTGACGAGGATGAATGCCAGGATCGAGCGGGTGCGCGCGCTCACAGTGCTGCCAGAGCGCGGGCCAGCGCGGTGACAGAGGCAGGATTACAATTCCACGCCGTGACCAGCCGCGCTGCCTCATCGCCCCAGTCGTAGAACGAGAAGCCCTGGCCGCGCAACGCTTCGCGCTCGGTCCGGGTGAGCCGCAAGAACAGCTCGTTGGCCTCGACCGGATGGAGCAGCCGCTCAGCCGCCGAGCCGGCCAGCTCCTGCGCGGCGGCATTGGCCGCCCGTGCATTATCGAGCCACAACCCGCCTTCAACCATCGCCAGCAGCTGTGCGGCGAGGAACCGGCCTTTCGACTGCAAGTGCCCAGCACGTTTGCGGCGCAGCCGCGCAACATCGGCCAAGCCTTCATCAAAAAACACCAGCGCCTCGGCGCTCATCCCGCCGTTCTTGACGCAGCCAAAGCTGAGCGCCGCGGCGCCCTGGCAGGCATCCCACGGCGAACACTTGAGGAAAGCCACTGCATTGGCAAACCGCGCGCCATCGACATGGAGCGCAAGGCCGTGAGCCTGTGCGGTAGCAGATAGCTTCGCCAATTCCTCGGGCCGGTAACAGCGTCCATATTCGCTCGCCTGCGTCACCGACAGCGCCTGCGGCTGGACCTGATGGACATCCTGACGGATCCCGGCGATCACTGTTTCGACTGCCAATGGGGTCAGCTTTGCGCCCTCGCCGTCCGCCAGGATCAATTTGGCCCCGTGGGTGTAAAATCCCGGCGCGCCGCATTCGTCGGTCTCGATATGGGCTTCGCGATGGCAGATCACCCCCCCGTGGGGTTGGGTCAACGCCGCGAGCGCGAGGCAATTGGCCGCCGTCCCGGTTGCCACCCACAACACCGCACAGGGCCGCCCGAACAGCTTGGCAAACGCCTCGTCCAGCTGCAGGCTCAGCGCGTCACCATCATAAGGCGATTGCGCCGCATCGGCCTTGCGCATCGCTTCCCAGACCCGGGGGTGGACAGCGGCGGCATTGTCAGAGAGGAACTGCATCGCGGCCTGCATGGTGCGGGCCGCAGAGCGCGTCAAGCCGGAGCCAGCGATGGACGAGACCACGATCACCCGCCACGGTAATGATCGTGCCGGTGAGTATCGCGCCCATATCGGCGGCAGCACTGCCTTTGGCCGCCTGACCTGGGTTTCGCACGGCACGGTCCGTGTGGCCGAACGCACGCTGGTCCCAAGCGAGATCGGCGGGCGCGGCATCGCGGGCCAGCTGGTGCAGGCACTGGTCGCTGATGCCCGCAGCCACGGCTTCAAGATCGACCCGCAATGCAGCTATGTCGCCGCCGCTTTCGCCAGGCATCCTGACTGGGCCGACCTTCTGCAACAGGCTTAATCCGCGCTAACCGCGCCTGCGAACCGCGCCTTCACCGCGATCTGCGATTCTTCAGCTCGACCAGGGACAGGGGCAAGGGATCGATCCATGCGCTATGTCTTCTATGCCTTCGCGATCGTCGCTGCCGTGTACGTCTGGACCCAGACCAGCGAACAGGGTCGCAGGGTCTCGCGTCACCTCAGCGAGCACCCGGTCGACCCACGATGGTCGCATTGAACGCGAGGATCCGGAATGGTGCTGCTGGGGAGGATTGAACTCCCGACCTCAGCCTTACCAAGGATGCGCTCTACCACTGAGCTACAGCAGCACACCATTCCAGCAGGCCCGGCGGCCCCGTTGAGCGGGCCGGGCAGGCGCGCGCTATTGGCGGTGCACCCTTGCTTTGTCAAGCCGAACCCTGATAGCGCGCAAGGCTTGACGATGCGTGAAGCCCAGCCTCTCCTTTCCCGCGAAGCGCGGCTTGCAGCCAAGCTGCGCGAGAACCTGCGGCGGCGCAAGGAACAGGCGCGTGAACAATCGGCACAGGTTCTTCCCAAAGCCGATTCGAGCAGCTAGGGGCGGGTGCTCCTGAAACAGGGGAGCCGAAACCTTGCCTCGCCTCATTCTCGTCCGCCACGGCCAATCACAGTGGAACCTGGAAAACCGCTTTACGGGCTGGTGGGATGTCGATCTGACCGCCAAGGGCGAGGCCGAGGCCCGCGCAGCGGGGCATCTGCTGGCGGCCAAGGGCATGCTGCCGACCTTGGCCTTTACCTCGCTCCAGACCCGCGCGATCCGCACCTTGCATATTGCGCTGGAAGCAGCAGGCCGGCTGTGGATCCCCGAAGTCAAGGACTGGCGGCTGAACGAGCGGCATTATGGCGGGCTGACCGGGCTCGACAAGGCCGAGACGGCAGCCAAACATGGCGATGCGCAGGTCAGGATCTGGCGCCGCAGCTTTGATATTCCGCCGCCGGTGCTTGAGGACGGGTCGGAGTTCGATCTGAAAGCCGACCCGCGCTATGCCGGGATTGCGATCCCGTCGACCGAAAGTCTGAAGGATACGATTGCTCGGGTTCTGCCATACTATGAGGCTGCAATCGCCCCGGCCTTGCGCAAGGGCGAGTCAGTCATCATCGCCGCTCACGGCAACTCGCTCCGTGCGCTGGTCAAGCACCTCTCGGGCATATCCGATGAAGAAATCACCGGGCTGGAGATTCCCACCGGCCAGCCGATCATCTACGAGCTGGACGAAGCCCTGCGCGCAACCGAGCGCTATTACCTGTCGGAGCGATAAGATGAGTGCGCCAGTAGCGATTGTGATGGGTAGCCAGTCTGACTGGGCGACGATGAAATGCGCCGCCGATGCGCTGACCGGGCTGGGAGTGGAGCACGACGCGCGGATCGTCTCGGCGCACCGTACCCCGGCCCGCCTGGTCAAATTCGCGCAAGGTGCGGCGGACGAGGGCTTCAAGGTCATCATCGCCGGGGCGGGCGGCGCGGCGCACCTCCCCGGAATGGTCGCTTCCATGACCCATCTGCCGGTGCTGGGCGTGCCGGTCCAATCGAAGGCGCTGTCCGGGCAGGACAGCCTGCTGTCGATTGTCCAGATGCCAGCCGGTATTCCGGTTGGCACGCTGGCAATCGGTGAGGCCGGAGCGACCAATGCCGGGCTGCTGGCAGCCGCGATCCTGAGCCTGACCGATCCGGAACTGGCCGAACGGCTCAAGCAATACCGCGCAGCGCAGAGCGCCGGCGTTGCTGAGCGGCCGAGCTGATGCGCGCATGATCCCGCCTGGCGAAACCATCGGCATCCTCGGCGGCGGGCAGCTCGGGCGGATGCTGGCCAAGGCAGCCGCCCAGCTCGGCTACCGGGTCCATGTCTACGCGCCTGAAGCGGATTCGGTTGCGGCAGAGGTTTGCGCGCAGTTCACCTGCGCTCATTGGGACGATGCCAAGGCGCTCTCAGCCTTCGCCGCCGATTGTGCGGTGGTGACCTACGAGTTTGAGAATGTCCCGATCGGGCCCCTCAAGGCGCTGGGCAAGACACTGCTTCACCCCAATGCCCGCGCGCTGGAAGTGGCGCAGGACCGGCTGAACGAAAAGGAGTTCGTTGAAGCCCTTGGCGGGCGGACGGCTCCCTACATGGCGATTGACACCCGCGAAGATCTGGACGCGGCGCTGGTCCGGCTTGGCTCCCCCGGCATCCTCAAGACCCGGCGCGAGGGCTATGACGGCAAGGGGCAGTGGCGCATCGCATTTGACCATGAGGCCGACGGGATTGCCTTGCCGGACCAGGCACTGATCTATGAAGGCCTGGTCACTTTCGATGCCGAATTCAGCGTGATTCTGGCGCGCGGCGAGGATGGAACAACGGTGTTCTGGGACAGCGCCGAGAATGTCCACGACGGAGGGATTCTGGCGCGCTCGACTGTTCCGGCCGCAGCGGCAGTGCGTGAACAGGTGGGTGAAGCGCGCGCATTGGCTCAAAAAGTCGTCGATGCGCTGGACTATGTCGGAGTAGCGGCGTTCGAGTTCTTTGCTACCGATGCTGGCCCGATCTTCAACGAAATGGCACCCCGCGTGCACAATTCCGGCCACTGGACGATCGAAGGGGCGGTCACCAGCCAGTTTGAGAACCATATTCGCGCGATCTGCGGCCTGCCTTTGGGTGATACGCGCCTCGCCGCCGCCAAGGTCGAGATGCGCAATGTGATTGGCGACGCGGCAGAGGACTGGGCTGCAGTGCTGGCCGATCCCGCCAATCACCTCCACCTTTACGGCAAGGCTGCCGCGCGCCCCGGGCGCAAGATGGGTCACGTGACCCGGCTGACCTTCTAGAATGGACCATCCCGAGATCGTGCTGGTGGTCGCGGTGGCCGAAAATGGCGTGATCGGCCGCGATGGCGGTATGCCGTGGCATCTCTCGGCCGATTTCCGGCGGGTCAAGGCGCTGACCATGGGCAAGCCGCTGGTGATGGGCCGCAAGACTTTCGATTCGCTGCCCGGCGTGCTGCCTGGCCGTCGTCATATCGTGATTACACGTGACCCTGCGTGGGAAGCCGAGGGTGCCGAGCGGGCTGAATCGCTGGGCGAGGCTTTGCAACTCGCCAATGCCCCGCACATCGTGATTTTCGGTGGCGCGCAGATCTATGCCGAGGCACTGCCGCTCGCTGACCGGATCGAGTTGACCGAAGTCCGCGCCGCACCCGAAGGCGATACCATGTTCCCTGCATTTGACCGCAGTCCATGGCACGAAACCTTTCGCGAGCCTCATCCCCCGGAAGGCAAGTTGCCGGGGTTTGATTTCGTTACCCTGGTGCGTAAACCGGGGACAAAGCAGGGAGCAGTCTGAATGCGCAAGCGGTTCTGGATTCCGGCGGCATTGGCCGGGTTGGCTGCACTGGGCTTTTTCGGGATTGCGCCCGGATACCTCGAAGGACGCATGAACAAGGTCGACGGCCAGCCGCTGATCGCAGTCAGTCCCGAGGCCGAAGCACTGCACAAGAGCCTGCTGATCGTCGATCTCCATTCCGACACGCTGTTGTGGCAGCGCGATCTGACCCGGTCGGCTGACCGGGGCCACGAAGACCTGCCCCGGCTCAAGGCCGGAAACGTCGCGCTGCAGGTTTTCGCCTCGACCACCAAGTCGCCCAAGGGCCAGAACTATGATGCCAACAGCGCCGACACCGACAACATCACCCTGCTGGCAATCGCTCAGCGGCAGCCACGCCGGACCTGGTCCTCGCTGCTCGAACGCTCGCTGTTCCATGCCGAAAAGCTCGATGCTGCGGTTGCCAAGGCCGATGGTCAATTGCTGAAAGTCACTGGCGAAGTGAGTTTCGACAAACTGCTCGCCGCGCACGGCCAGGCCCACGGGCCGGTCGGGGCGATGCTCTCGGTCGAGGGTTTGCACAACCTTGAGGGCAAGCTGGAGAATCTCGACAAGCTCTATGCAGCCGGCTTTCGGATGGCGGGGCTGACGCACTTTTTTGACAACGAACTGGCGGGATCAATGCATGGCATGGCCAAGGGCGGGCTGACCCCGTTCGGACGGCACGTGATGGGCCGGATGGAATCGATCGGCATGATCGTCGACATCGCCCATTGCAGCCATCAGTGCGTCGCCGAAATTCTTGCGACCGCGCGCCGCCCGGTGGTCTCCAGCCACGGCGGAGTTCAGGCCGTGTGCAAGGTCAACCGCAACCTCTCCGACGCGGAAATCAAGGGTGTCGCCAAAACCGGCGGGGTGATCGGGATCGGCTATTGGGACGCAGCAATCTGTGACACCAGCCCGCGCGCCATCGCAAAATCAATCCGCCATGTCCGCGATCTAGTCGGGATACAATTCGTTGGGCTGGGCAGCGACTACGACGGCGGGACGACAGTGCGGTTCGATACCTCGCACCTTGTCCAGATCACCCAAGCATTGCTGGATGAAGGCTTCACTGTCGATGAAATCCGCGCGGTGATGGGCGGCAATGCCTTGCGCCTGATCCGGGCGGGAATTGTGCCGCTGGGGTCATGATCCCCCGGCTCGATCACCGCCAGCCGATGCCCGATGCCTTGCGCGGCGGGATCATCGCGCTGGGCAACTTCGACGGGTTCCATCGCGGCCATCAGGTGGTTGCGGGAGAGGCTCTGGGTTGGGCCAGGGCCGAGGGCCGACCGGCGATCATCGCCACGTTCGATCCGCACCCGGTCCGCCACTTCGCGCCCACCGCTGCGCCATTCCGGCTCACCACGCTCGACCAGCGGCAGGAACTGTTCGAAGCCGCCGGAGCCGACGCGATGCTGGTATTCCAGTTTGACGGCGAACTGGCCGGAACCACGGCGGAAAGCTTCGTGCAAGAGCTGCTCGCAAGGCACCTCGGCGCGGGCGGCGTGGTGACGGGTGAAGACTTTACTTTCGGCAAGGGCCGGGGCGGGAACGTGGACGTGCTGGCCGCACTGGGCGCGGCAGCTGGAATGTCGGCCCGCGCGGTCGGGCCAGTGGCGGAAAGCGGCGAGGTGGTTTCTTCCAGCCGGATTCGCGCGGCGTTGAAGGCCGGGGATTGCGCCACCGCGACCAATCTGCTGACCTTCAATCGTCTCGGAGCGCTGCCGCCCCGCAACTTCCAGAGCGGCACCTTCGACGCCGCGGTCAACATCTCGCCTGAAGAGATTCGCACCACCCACAGCCGCACGCGCGCCAGCTGCGTGGCCTGCACCATCGGGTGCGAGCACATCTATGAGATCGGCGACGGGCCTGGTGTGCGGCTCGAGTACGAGAGCCTCTTTGCGAGCAACGTCGTGCTCAGCCGGCGTCCCGAAAGCGAACGACCGGATCAGGGACGGATCGGAACCATGGCCGCCAGCGTTCCCGCGCAGCCAGGCTCACCAAGTCCGTCTG
>CALMBN010000348.1 GCA_937860195.1 uncultured Novosphingobium sp. | reverse complement strand
GCGCGCGAGGCACGAAGAAAAGGACAGTGCTTCGACAAGCTCAGCATAGACGGGTTTTGGTTCAGATTATCAGGCAGACGCTTTAAGGTCCTTTGCCAGCTGTAGAATTTCTCAATTCAAAGCTGGAATGATGGACGCTCCGCCAATCTCGCGCGCCATGCCGCGATTCCGGGACGGCCTGCATCTACATCCACCTTGACCCAGCCGGCAAAGTCCAGCGCGACCCCAGCAGTGATGTCGGCGAGAGTGAAACTGCTCGTCGCGACCCAGTCGCGCCCGGTCATGTGTTCCTCGAACCGCTCGAGGAAGTGCGGCAAGCGCGCCCTGCCCCGTTCGGCCAGCTCGGGAATCTGCGCGTAGTTGTGCGGGCCTGGCAGCGCACGGTCTTTCATCCCCCTGGCGGTGTTGCGCAGGACTTCGGCGATGGCCATGAAGCATTCGCTCTCGATCCTCGAATTCCAGCTGGCGACGGCAGCTTTTTCAAGTGGTGTCTGGCCCAGCAGCGGCGGTTCAGGCTGGAAACCCTCGGCCCAGGCAGCGATTCCGGCGTTGTCTGCAAGGACCGCGCCATCGTCCAGCACCAGCACCGGCACCGTGCAGGCCGGGTTGATCGCGCGGAATTCCGGAGTGAGTTGCTCGCCCTTGGACAGGTCAACAATCTTCACCTGATGCGCGATGCCCTTTTCCGCCAGCACGATCCGGGCGCGACGTGGACTGGGGGCGGGTGTGCAATCGTAAAACGTTATCATCGGCGGAACCTTTCCTGCCGCTGTGTGGTGCCCCCGCACGGGCGGGAAAACAACCCCTCCAAACCCGCTTGACAAAAAATGAGGCATGTTATACTATCTCATTCATTCGAAACGGTCGCACCGGCGCGACTCGGGCAAACCGGCCACCGGGCGATCCACCACAAGGAGCGGATGCCATGGCCTTTGCCGATACCAGGACGTTAAACCAGAAACTGGGAGCCGGAGCAGCGGTCCTGCTGATCGAGGCCGGGATTGGCCTGGCACTGGTTGCCGGATTGACCGCGACGATGGTGACCAAACCGGACACCCGTGTCGATGCTTTTCAGGTTCCACCGCCGAAAAAGCCACTGCCCCCGCCGCCTCAAACCCATGAGGCCCGTAAAGACCCCAGCGTGATCGACCGGCCCGACGTGCTGATCAAGCTGCCGCCCATCAACCCGCCCAATCTGCCCGAGATCACGGAAAGTAGTGGTGATGAAGGAACCGCCAATCTGGGCGATGTTTCCTTCCCGCTACCCGATACTACCCCGACCCAGACCGCGGCACCGCTGTTCAAGCCAAAATCGGCCAAGCCGCTAGGCAAGTGGGCCAATTGGGTGACCACCAATGACTATCCGGCAAATGACCTGCGGGCCGAGCATCAGGGGCGGACCAGCTATCGCCTGACGATCGACGCGCGCGGCGCAGTGAGTACCTGCTCGATCACCACCAGCAGCGGCTGGCCGGGGCTGGATCGCGCGGCCTGCGACAATGTCAAACGCCGCGCCAGGTTCGAGCCCGCCACCGACCAGACCGGGGCGCGTTCGGCCGGCAGCTATAGCGGCGCAGTCACCTGGCAGATCCCCAGGGAATGAAGCCTTGAACTTGCCACGTGCGCCCCGTCCGGCCTGGCTGGGCGGGCTGGTGCTCGGCACTCTCACCTGATTTTAACCGACTGCCGCTAAGGCGGGCGCATGACCGGGTCTGTCTTTCCGCCTGAAACTCGCAAGGTATTTGCCGCCGCATACCCGGCGGCACCGGCCAAGTTGACGCACACCCTGCTGGGGCACGATCTGTTGACGGTCGAAGCCCTGGTCAGCCTCGCCGAAGCGCTGCCCGCCGATGAAATCGAGCATAACCCCGGCGCGCTCCCGATCGGGATCAAGCCAGCGGATGTGCCGAAAGCCGCGCTGAGCGTCAGTGAAACCATCCGCAAGATCGGGGAAGCGGGATCATGGGTAGTCCTGAAGCGGATCGAGCAGGTACCGGCCTACCGCGAGTTTCTCCACGCAATTCTGAGTGAGCTAAGGGACCTCGTCGAACCACAAACCGGAGCGATGATGCAGCTCGAAGGGTTCGTCTTCATCTCCTCACCCGGCGCAGTGACGCCGTTCCATTTCGATCCGGAGCACAATATCCTGCTCCAGATTCGCGGGTCGAAAGTCATGACCGTTTTCCCGGTTGAAGATGAAGCCATGTTCTCGGCCAAGGTGCACGAGGATTTCCACCTCGGCCTGCATCACCGCAACCTCAGCTGGTTCGATGGCTATGCTGACAAGGGCATTCCGATTTCGATTGGGCCTGGTGAAGCGATCCACGTGCCAGTCAAGGCCCCGCATTGGGTCCAGAACGGCGACGAACCTTCAATCTCGCTCTCGATCACCTGGCGTTCGGACTGGTCATACGCCGAAGCCGATGCCCGCGCCTTCAATCACGTGCTCCGCAAGGTCGGACTACGCCCCGCCAGCCCTGGCCCGTTCCCGGCCCGCAACCGCGCCAAGGCGCTGGCCTGGCGAGTCATGCGAAAGCTGCGCGGGGCAGCCTAACCCCCACCCCGCGCCCTGTCGCGCTCGCCGGGGAGCTTCTTTGCTTTTGCCTTGGCCTCGGCCTCGTCCGATTTGCGGGTTCGTTCCTTCTCCGCCTCGGTCGGTTCGTAATTGTTTGGCGCGCGGATGTAGACGCCGCCGTTGGCCAATTCGACCATCTCGGACCGCGCACGTGGGGCACGATCGGCGGGGAGTTCAGCGCTGAGCGCGCGGGTATCGGCTTCCATCGTCATCACCCCGTTTTCAAGGCTGACGGTGCGACGGAAGTGAAACAGATCGCCGACTGCCTTGTCGACCGGATCGCCGCCCTGAACCCGGAATCCCTTGCCGCCATTCGGCAGCACGATGGAAACCTTGCTGCCCCACCAATCGGGATAGTTGAAGGCAAACGGCGCGTCCTGACTGACCCCGCCTTCACGGTTGATATCGAGCCGCCAGCCGATCCGCGAACGATCCACTTCATACCAGCGCGTGCCAAGGTCGGCGGTCCATTCCATCTGCGCGGTGCCGGTCATCGTCAGCACGAAATCGCCATTGGCCGGATCGTTGAAGGTCGCAACTTTACCCGGAGTGATTGCGCCAAAACTGTCACGCCAAACCTTGCGCAGTTCGCGGGTCCGCTCGGCCGAGGAAAACCCGGCGAACTTCTGCCGGGCGATCGAGGCAAGCACGCCGGTGAAGCGCATTTCGCCGGTCACCGGGGCAGGCACGTCCAGTCCTTTGCTCGCATCGATCGACAAGGTCACCAAAGTTGCCGGTCGCGCCAGTGGAGCCGGGATCATCGGCACCAGCCCATCGCCTTTCAGCGTCACCGGCAAGCCAAATCGGTAATTGGGAGTCTCGAGCCGGTCGAGCCGCTCATCCCCCAGTCCCGTGCCATCGAGCCAATAGCTGCGGCCGTCGATCTTGGCCTCGACAATGACATGGTCGAACGCCTCCATCGAGGGTAGCCGGGAGCCGACCAGATCGCCTTGCTGGGTATGGACCAGCACCGGGCGTGCCTCGATCCCCAGTTCGGTCAAAAGCGCGACCAGCAACACGGTCTTGCCTTTGCAATCACCAAACCGGCGGACCCAGGTCTGATCGGCATCGGCCGGCACGAAACCACCGTCGTTCATCCCCAGAAACAGATAGCGGACCTGATCCTGCACCAGCTTGAGCGCCAGTTCAGCGCGGCGCTTCGGATCGGGGCTCGCTGCGGCGATTCTGGCTGCCTCGGCCCGCAGCGGACTATTCGGAGCCAGCGTTGCGGCCTTGGCATAGATCGGTGCGAACAGCCGCGAAACGGCCTGCCAATCCTTGAACTGGGACACTTCCACCGCATTGACCATCGAGAACCGGCTGGGTGCCCCTTCCGGCGCACGTGGGGCAGTGATGTCGTAAAGATCGGCAACTAATTCCGTGCCTTGCGGGGTCTTCTTGAGCTTGGGTTGCAAGATTCCGGGATAGACCCGCCACTGCATCGGCTTGGCCTTGTCCCACAGCATCCGCACCCGAAACCGGCCAACCGTGGCCCCGTCTGACGGTCCAACGATATATTCGGAAAAGCCCTGCATCACCGGATCGTGACGATCGATCGAATATGACAGCTCAACCGTGTCGCCGACCCGCAAGTCTTCAGGCTGAAGCGTTGCGGTCAGCCGGCCATCGAGCATCGCGCTTTCCATTCGGGTTTCGCGCTGGATCACTTTCAAGAGGCTGCCGTCGCCGAGCAGATCGATCGTCTGGCCATCGCGCAGCACCCGGTAGCGATGGATTGTCAGCGTCTCCAGGCTGGGGTCCCAGTCGACCTTGAGCGAGCCCGAATCGAGCCCGTGCGCGGTCCCGATGATCCAGGCGAGCCCGTAATAGGTCGTCTCACCCTTGTCGGTAAACTTGACCTGGACATCGCCAAGCAGATCGATGGTGGCAGAGCCATCGGCATCACGCGGGGCCTTGGGCAAGGGCGGAATGTCTACCCACGAAGGGGCCGGTGCAACCACCGGACGCGGCAGAGCGGCGCGGTCAAGTAAAGCCGCTGCGCCCGGCGCAGGCTGAGGCACCACCGATCCCGGCGCATTGGCCCCAATCAGCGAGGCCCAGACCACTGCCAGCGTCAACACTTTCGGCAATTTCATCGACATACCCCTGTCACTTCAGTCCGTTACAGTTCTGGCAGAGTTACGGATTTTGAAGCAAGAGTCGAGGGCTGGCAATTAACCCTGCGGCGGCATTGCCCGGGTTAGAAATTCGATCACAGCCGCGTTGAACTCATCGTTCTTGTCACCCGCTACCATGTGCCCTGCCCCGCTGATATCGGCGATTTCCAATGCCGGGATCCGGCGGCGCAGATCGGCAACGCCCTCTTCGTCAACGATGTCGCTCTTCATCCCGCGCACCAGCAAAGTCGGAACCCGATCGGTCCAGTCTGCCGCGTCGAGCAGCGCCAGCATGTGCTGCGGATCGGCGCGGGTATCGCTCATCATGCGTTGATCCCAATGCCAGCGATAACGCCCGTCAGGGTGGAGTCGCAGATTTTTATTGAGCCCAGAGAGGTCTTTCGGCCGCGGTCGATCAGGGTAGTAGGCCGAGATTGCATCGGCGGCTTCCTCGATACTGGCAAAGCCATCGGGGCTTGCCATCATGAACCCGCGAATTTTGGCGACCCCGGCAGGAGCCATCTTGGGGACGATGTCGACCAGCACCAGCGCCGCCGGTTCCAGTCCCAGGCAGGCCGCAAGCAATGCGGTGATCCCGCCAAGCGAAGCCCCGACCAAGGCCACAGGGGCAGAGCCCTTTGCTGCAACCTTGATCAGATCCGCTGCGCGCGTAGTGATCGCATAGTCGCCATCAGGTGACCAATCGCTGTCACCGTGCCCGCGCAAGTCATAGTTGATCGCGTAGTATCCAGCCCCTGCAAGCTGCTGTTCGCATCTGTCCCACGAATGCCTGGTCTGCCCGCCGCCATGGCCCAGAACCACAGTCGGCGCGCCCATTCGCCCCGCAACATCGGCCGCGATTTCAACCCCGGGGGCGACGGGAATTCGGATCGTTTCGGTATGCATCGAAAGACTTGGCCTTGGAGACCGGGCTTGGTCAAGCGCGTTCTTAATCGATCGATTAAGCAGATGCGATGATCCCCATTGCGCCAAGTCTTGATGCGGTGCAGCGTCTTGGGATGAATCGCATCAATCGACTGATCGCCGCGCTGTTCGCGCTCGTGTTGGCCGCTCCGGCATTGGCCGATACGGTTTATGTCCGCGCCGGGCACCTGATCGAGCCGGCCACTGGCGAAGTGCTGGACGACCGGCTGATCCGGATCGACGATGGCCGGATCAGTTCCGTCACTGCCTGGACTCCGCCCCCGACGGATGCCACGGTCATCGACTGGTCGGCCTATTGGGTTCTGCCCGGATTAATCGATTGCCACGTCCACCTGGCCGATGTCCTCCAAAGCAATGACCCGGCAGAGCCGTTGCTCCATTCACCCGAAGAAACCGCCTATATCGGCGCTCGCAATGCGCGGGACACCCTGTTTGCGGGATTCACGACGGTCCATGATGTCGGCTCCTACCGCGGAACAGGCAACATCGAACTGCGTAATGCGATCAACCGCGGTGACATTCCCGGCCCACGGATCAACGCTGTTGGCGGCTATCTTACCAGGCCCGGCGGCGGAGGCGAAGTAACCGGTTTGCCCGCCGGCATGACAGTCCCGCCGGACATGCGGATAGGCGTGGTTGCCAGCCCGGCAGAAGCGACCGCCAAGGCCAATCTGCTGCTCGACATGGGTGCAGACTCGATCAAACTGATCGTCACCGGCGCGGTTCTGACCGAAGGGACAGAACCCGGCCAGATCGAACTTCCCGGCCCGCAGATTGCTGCTTCCGTTGCAGCGGCCAAGGCACGCGGATCATGGGTCACCGCCCATGCCCATGGCGCTGAGGGGATCAAGCTCGCGATCCATAGCGGCGTGCGCGGTATCGAGCATGCCAGCCTGATCGATGACGAAGGCATCGCCCTGGCCAAGGCGCGCGGCACCTATCTGGTGATGGACATCTACAACGGGGACTTCATTGCCGAAGTCGGTCGCCGCGATCGCTGGCCCGCATCGGTGCTGCGCAAGAATGACGAAACCACCGAACAGCAGCGCCAGGGTTTCACCAAGGCCGTAGACGCAGGAGTAATGGTGGCGTTCGGAACCGATGCCGGGGTCTTTCCGCATGGCCTTAACGGGCGGCAGTTCAAATATATGGTGCGCTACGGGATGACACCCATGCAGGCGGTCCAGTCTGCCA
>CALMBN010000347.1 GCA_937860195.1 uncultured Novosphingobium sp. | reverse complement strand
TGCCGATGGACAAGCCGATTGTGCGCGGTGTCTCGACTTCGCTCGACACGAACGGAACCTGGGTGGCAATTTCGGGCCTAGGAACCGCGCCAGCCAAGCTCGTCGCATGTCCCGGACCATCATTCTCGACCTCAACCTCGACCTCGATCACCACCAGCGCCGAGCCGATCGCAACCATATCGCCCTCGGCCCCCGCGACTGACAGCACCACTCCCGCAACCGGGCTTTCCATTTCGACCGTGGCTTTGTCCGTCATGATGTCGGCAATCTTGCCGTCTTCCTCAATCCGGTCGCCGACCTTGACGTGCCAGGCGACGATCTCTGCCTCAGCGATGCCTTCGCCGATGTCGGGGAGGTTGAAAGTGAATTTGCCCATGGCGCTATGCTTTCAGCAATCGGTCAACGGCTTCGCCAATACGAACCGGTCCGGGGAAGTAAGCCCATTCAAGGCTGTGCGGATAGGGGGTGTCGAACCCGGTGACCCGTTCGATCGGCGCTTCGAGGTGATAGAAGCAGCGTTCCTGCACCAGCGCGGAAAGCTCACCGCCAAATCCGCCGGTGCGGGTTGCCTCGTGCACGATCAGGCATTTGCCGGTCTTTTGCACAGACTTTTCAACAGTCTCAATGTCCAGCGGAACAAGCGTGCGCAAGTCGATGATTTCGGCATCGATGCCTTTTTCGGCCAACACCGCTTCGGCCACGTGGATCATGGTGCCATAGGCCAGCACGGTCATCGCTTCACCCTCGCGCACGATCCGGGCCTTGCCAAGCGGGATTCTGTAATAGCCTTCGGGCACTTCGCTGTCGGGATGCCGCGCCCACGGCTCAACCGGTTTGTCATAATATCCACTGAACGGACCATTGTAGATCCGCTTCGGCTCAAAAAAGATCACCGGATCGTTGTCCTCGATCGCAGCGATCAGCAGACCTTTGGCATCGTATGGGGTTGCCGGAATCACCGTTTTGAGGCCAGCGACATGGGTAAACAGTGCTTCGGGCGATTGGCTGTGGGTTTGTCCGCCAAAAATCCCGCCGCCGAATGGCGAGCGCACCGTCATTGGCGCAATGAACTCTCCGGCCGAGCGATAGCGCAGTCGCGCAGCCTCGGAAATCAGCTGATCCAGCCCCGGATAGATGTAGTCGGCAAACTGGATTTCGGGAACGGGACGCAGACCATAAGCTCCCATCCCCACCGCCGCGCCGATGATCCCGCATTCGTTGATCGGGGTATCGAACACCCGGTTCTTGCCGAACCTTTTTTGCAAGCCCGCCGTCGCGCGGAACACGCCGCCAAAAAAGCCGATATCCTCACCAAACACGACGACATCAGGATCACGCTCCAGCATCACTGACAGCGCCTCGTTGATCGCTTCGATCATGTTGAGGCGGCGGACTTTCACTGTGATGTCGCTCATGGCTCTTTCCATTCGGGCCATTTCGTTCGGCGCTCGCGCATCGCCTGTTCGGCTTGCTCCTCAAGGTTCCAGGGCAGTTCTTCGTAGACATCCTCGAACATGGTGTGGAACGGGTGGTGCAGCCCGTGGCCGAGCACGCCGTTCTTCTCGGCCTCTTTGGTCGCGGCCTTGACCTGGTCGATATGCTCGGCATCCATCGCTTCGTGCTGTTCGCTTGACCATTCGCCAAGCGCAATCAGATGGCGTTTGAGCCGCATGATCGGATCGCCAAGCGGCCACTCTTCGCGCTCGTGCGCGGAGCGGTATTGGCCGGGATCATCCGAGGTTGAGTGCCCTTCCGCGCGGTATGTGAAATGCTCGATCAAAGTCGGGCCGTTTCCGCCGCGCGCGCGGTTCGCGGCCCAGCGCATCGCGGCATAGACCGCCAGTGCATCGTTGCCATCAACCCTGAGGCCGGCAATCCCATAGCCAATTGCTTTGGCCGCAAAGGTTGCCCGTTCTCCTCCGGCAAAGCCTGAGAAACTTGAAATCGCCCACTGGTTGTTGACGATGTTGAACACCACCGGCGCATTGAAAACCGTGGCGAATGTGAAAGCCGCGTGGGCATCGCCTTCTGCGCTTGAACCCTCGCCGATCCAGGTGGCAGCGATTCTGGTATCGCCCTTGATCGCGCTGGCCATCGCCCAGCCGGCGGCCTGCGGATACTGAGTCGCCAGGTTGCCGCTGATCGTGAAGAAACTATGCTCGCGGCTGGAATACATGATCGGCAGCTGGCGGCCTTTCAGCTTGTCGGCCTTGTTCGAATAGATCTGGTTGATCATCTCGGTCAGCGGATAGCCACGCGCAATCAGAATGCCTTGCTGGCGATAGCTGGGGAAGACCATGTCATCATCAGCCAGCGCAAAGGCCGAAGCAACGCTGGTCGCTTCTTCCCCGGTGCATTTCATGTAGAAGCTGGTCTTGCCTTGCCGCTGGCCGCGATACATCCGGTCATCGAAGGCCCGGGTCAGCGCCATTGTCCGAAGCATCCGCCGCAGCGTTTCGGGATCAAGTTTCGGGTCCCACGCACCGACCGCGCTGTGATCTTCATCCAGCACCCGGATCAGGCCATGGCACAGGGCATGGGTTTCCTCGGTCGTGCAGGCCTCATCAGGGCGGGCAAAGGCCCCGGCGGGCGGGATTTCAAGGAAGGAATAATCCACCGGATCGCCGGGCCGGAATGGCGGTTCGGGCACATGCAGGCGAAGTGGCGGCAGGTTGCCGCCCGATGGCTTGGCACTGGCAGGCCGCTTGGCCATCTTGCGCTCTCCCGCTTCGGCCACGCTTGCTAGCGATTGGAAGCAAATTTTAGGTTCGCGACATATTATTTCAAAGTGGTTACAACGTCAACCAACCCGCGGGGGTTGTTCTGGTTGAGGCCGAGCCCTGGGTCAACCGTGCATTGACCCAACATTATGTTGCCAATTCAGGCCAGCCCTGACAGCATCCCGGTGGGTCGATGAAGGAGCATGCCGCGCCGTGACGTTCAGACCCTTGCCGATTGCCTTGTTGGCGCTTTGCGCAGGCAGTCTGGCCGCGCAGGATGCGCCACGGATTGAGCCGGAACTGCCGTTTGAAGAACTGGCGGATCAACCGCCACCCTATGATTGGGACAATGACCCCGAAGCGCTGTCGACCCCAAGCCTGTGCCGCAGTCAGCGCTGGCGCTGTCCTGATCCAATGCTGGTTGCCAGCGAGCCGCGCGATGTTGCCAGCGGCTTTCTGAGACCGGATGCCAAAATCAAAACAAAAAAGCCCAAGAAAGGTAGAAAGCCGGTCCGGGTTGGTCGCGGTACGCCGGTCCAGCCGGGCCAAGCGCCGTGGATGGCGCAAATCCAGCGGCCCGCACGGATGCCCAGCGTGACCCAGCGCAGGCTCGATTGGGAAGATCGCCAGTTCTGCGGCGGAGCATGGATCGCGCCGGGCTGGATTCTCACTGCCGCACACTGCCTTTATGACGGCCGGACCAGCATCAAGGACGCGCGATACCGGGTCAGGCTGGGGGTTAACAACATCGGCTTCCAATCGGGCGGGATCAGTTACAGGATTACCGAAATCCACGAGGGTCCGGGATATCGGCCGGGGGTATACAGCAATGACATCGCCCTGGTCCGCTTCGCCCCCGATGCCGCGACCGAGCGCGGACGGCGAGCCTGGTCCGAGCAGATCGCGATCGACGGCGGCCCGCTTAGCGCGGGTAACCTGAGCGGCGATCAGGCGTGGTTCTTCGGCTGGGGCCGGACCGAGCGGGATCGCCCCTCGGCCCCATTGCTGTTTGGTAAGGTGAAGATCGAGCCAAAGTGTTCCAATGACCGTTTCGCGATTTGCGCCAAGGGCATCGGACCCGGCGGCGCGACCCAGTGCCACGGCGACAGCGGCGGGCCGCTGGTGATCTGGGACAGGGGCACCCCGGTGCTGGTCGGGGTGGTGAGCCACAACACTGAACACACCTTGTGTGGCAATCAGCGCAAGCCCGGTGTCTTCACCCGCGTCTCGGCGTTTCGCAACTGGATTGAAGGGAAGACCGGGCGATTGCCTGGCCTGGCATTGTGGAGGTAACCAATGGCCCGTGCGACCTCTCAACTGGTGAGTGCCTTGCTGATACTGGTCAGCAGCGCTCTGCTTGCACAAAATACCCCGCGAATCGAGCCACAATTTCCGCTGGATGACGTGGCGCCCGAGCCGCCGCCTTATGACGAGGCGAGCGATCCTGAAGCTTTGGGTCAACCCATGCTGTGTTTCAGCGAGCCGTGGCGCTGCCCCGAACCCGAAGATGCCACGACCAAACCGCGCGATGTCGCCAGCGGCTTTCCCAGACCGGATGCCAAGGTAAAAATGCCCAAATGGAAGAAAGGGAGGCAGACGCACGTTGTTGGACGTGGCGCACCTGTCCAGCCGGGCCAAGCTCCGTGGATGGCGCAAATCCAGCGGCCCGCACGGATGCCCAGCGTGACCCAGCGCAGGCTCGATTGGGAAGATCGCCAGTTCTGCGGCGGAGCATGGATCGCGCCGGGCTGGATTCTCACTGCCGCACACTGCCTTTATGACGGCCGGACCAGCATCAAGGACGCGCGATACCGGGTCAGGCTGGGGGTTAACAACATCGGCTTCCAATCGGGCGGGATCAGTTACAGGATTACCGAAATCCACGAGGGTCCGGGATATCGGCCGGGGGTATACAGCAATGACATCGCCCTGGTCCGCTTCGCCCCCGATGCCGCGACCGAGCGCGGACGGCGAGCCTGGTCCGAGCAGATCGCGATCGACGGCGGCCCGCTTAGCGCGGGTAACCTGAGCGGCGATCAGGCGTGGTTCTTCGGCTGGGGCCGGACCGAGCGGGATCGCCCCTCGGCCCCATTGCTGTTTGGTAAGGTGAAGATCGAGCCAAAGTGTTCCAATGACCGTTTCGCGATTTGCGCCAAGGGCATCGGACCCGGCGGCGCGACCCAGTGCCACGGCGACAGCGGCGGGCCGCTGGTGATCTGGGACAAGGGCACTCCGGTCCTGGTCGGCGTGGTGAGCCACAACACTGAACACACCTTGTGTGGCAATCAGCGCAAACCCGGTGTCTTCACCCGCGTCTCGGCTTTCCGGAACTGGATTGAGGGGAAGACCGGGCGGCTACCCGGCCTGGCCTTCAGGAGATAGCGCGGCGCAGGCAAGCTTGCTCGCGCCGGTGCGGCATCGGCTGGATCGAAGGTATGACCGGCCCCACAACGAGACCGGTCACCAATTTTCCCAGGCTTTATGGCTTGATCGGATTGCCGTTCGGATCACCAGCGTCGGTCGCTTCGGCGCCCGCATCGGTAGCCTCTGCAGCATCGTCAGACGCGACCGGCGATGCTTCGGCGGTGGCGGCTTCGGTGGTTTCAGCCTTTTTCTCGCACCCGGCAACAGCCAGGGCTGACACGGCGATCAGCAGTCCGGTGGTAAGTTTGCGCATGTGTTTATCCTCCTGTTGCAACCGGGAATACTATGCCAGTCCCATCCGGGAAAGCAAATCGGCAAATCGACGGTCGCCACGAACCGGATCGAGCAGCGGATCGGTCGCCGCCAGCAAGAGACCGGAATCCCGTGCCCGTGCCGCGGCATCGAGACGGTCCAGCGCCCTGTCGCGCTGGCCCCACTGCGCCAGAACCTGCGCAAGCTGGTAATTGGCGGTTTTGCCGTAATCCTTGTCGAGCAGGTCAAAGGCCGCTTGCGCGCCCGCCACATCACCGATCTTGCGGAGCAGGATCGCCTCCCCAGGCAGCCGGAAGATCGCGAGCGATTCCGCCGCGAATGACTTCGCTGCCGCTTCGGTCTGGCCAGACAGATACTGCGCCGATCCGATTGCCGAATGTGCGGCGCTCAGCTTGGGATTAAGCTTCAGTGCCTCCTCCATCCGCGCAATCGTCGCAGCATAGTTGCGCCCGGCATAGGCAACATAGCCAGCCGCGCGGAACGCGCTGGCGTTGAGTGGGTCGAGCGAAAGCGATGACTCGATCGCTTCGGCCGCGTCGCCGGCTTGTTTGGTAAAAGCCGCATAGAGCGCGAATGTGCGCAGTACATCAGCGTCCCCTGTCCCCAGCTCGCGCGAGCGATCATAGGGACCGCGGGCCGCCTTGGGATCGAGCCGTCCATTGTAAAGTGCATAGCCGAGCGCCGAATGGGCCTCGGCCAAACGATCTGCCAGTCTGACCGCAGCCTGCGCTGATTCGACCGAGCGATCGTAGAACAAACGCAAGTCTGCCAAGCTGGCAGTTTCGTTGGCGATTACCGCAAGAATCTTGGAGCGGGCCGCCAAAGCCGAAGCATAGCCGGGATCGATCGTCAGCGCTTCGTCGAACTTGGTCAACGCAGCCCGATCTGTCGCTTCACTCTCGCTCGATTCGACCAGGGCCTTGCCCCGCAGATAGGCATCGAAGGCCTTGGCGTTCCTGGTCCCGCCGAGTTGCGCCAGATCGCCAGAGCGGCCTTCGGCAATCGCCTTGGTGTTGATCTGCTTTTCGAGCTCCTTGCCGACAATCGCGGCAATTTCAGTTTGCAGAGCCAGCACTTCGCTCGGCTTGCGATCAAGTTGAGCGCTCCAATCAAGCGCAGCATCCTTGCCGTTGAGCAATTCAACCGAAACCCGGATCAGATCGGTCCCTTGCCGTACGCTGCCACGCAGGACGTGGGCCACGCCCAGCCGTTTGGCGATGGCCAGGACATCTTCCGCCTTGCCGCGAAACTCGGCTGAAGAGGTCGGCGCGGCAATCCGCAATGTGCGGTTGCGGGAAAGCGTGGCGCGCAGCTCTTCGGACAGGCCAGCGGAAAAGTATGACTGGCTTTCATCGCCTAGATTGCTGAACGGTATCACCGCGATGGTATTTTCAGTTGCCCTGGCCGCACCCGGCAACAGCATGCGCCAGATGATGCCGCCGCTGGCCACAGCGACCGCCGCCGCTCCGGCACCGATCAGGACGCCCCGGCGCGACGGCCCCGCCGCTTTGGACGAAAGCGGGTTCGGGTGCCCGGCCAGCGTCGTCACCGCCCGGATCGCGGCCTGCATTTCGGGTGCGTCTGCCCTGCCGCGCCACTTGCTCAGATTGACCGCCTGAAACTGCCGGAACCCCAGCGGGGCATGGCTGCCATCCAGTGACAACGGCACCAGACAGCCGCGTTCCCGACCCCTGGTTGCTTCATCCCGAACCCAGTTAGATTCGACCGAAGTCCTGGACCATAGCACCACCACAGCATCGGCGGATTCAAGCGCAGCTTCGGTGGTCGGCAGGAACGTATCGCCGCCCTCCAGCAGCCCATCCCACCAGACCCGCATTCCGGCCTGCTCAAACGCTTTGATCACCGGCAGCGCGCGCTTCTGATCGGCCCGGGCATAGCTCAGGAAAACGCTTGGTGCGCGGTTGGCTGACAGAATTGAATCGTCCGGCGCAGTCATGCGCAGTCGCTATCCCCTTTGCGTGGCGCGACCCACTCAATTGGCTGTTTACGCGCGCAAAGTTCGCTCAACAAGGGCTATACCGCAACCGGGGCGGCGATATGGGCCTGCGGGGCGTATCCACTGACTTCGAAATCTTCGATCCGATAGTCGAAAATACTGTCCGGGCGGCGCAGGATTGACAGGCTGCCTGCACCTGACGGCTGCCGCGCCAGCTGCGCTTCGACCAGCTCGGCGTGGTTGAGGTAGAGGTGCGTGTCGCCGCCGCTCCAAACCAGTTCGCCCGGCTCCAGATCGCATTGCTGCGCAAGCATTCGCGTGAACAACGCCGCGCCGAACAGGTTGAACGGCAGGCCCAGAGCCACGTCACAGCTGCGTTGGGTCATCAGGCAATTGAGCCGGCCTGATGCGATGTGGAACTGATAGGTCTTGTGACACGGCGGCAGTGCCATCTGGTCCAGCTCGGCAACGTTCCAGCCCTCGACGATGTGGCGGCGGCTGCCGGGGTTGGTGCGCAGGCTTTCGACCAGTTGGCCGACCTGGTTGATCCCCGGGCCTTTGCGGAACAGCCCTTCCCCCACAGGTTCATAGGTCGGCCAATCGACCCACTGCTTGCCGTAAACCGGACCAAGATCGCCCCATTGCCGGGCGAACGCCTCGTCCACAGCGATCCGCGCCGCGAATTCCTCGACCGAAATCGCCTCGCCGCTTTGCTTTACATAGTTGGCATGCGGCCACTCGTTCCAGATCTTGACCCCTTGCAGAACCAAGGGCCGAATGTTGGTCTCGCCGGTCAGGAACCACAAAAACTCGCGCGCGGCAGTTTTCCAGTAAACCCGCTTGGTTGTGATCAGCGGCATCGCCCCGCCTGCCAGATCGAAGCGAATCTGTGCGCCGAACACTGACCTTGTACCGATCCCGGTGCGGTCGACCCGCTCGTCCCCAGCTTCCCAGATGCGCCGCATCAGGCCAAGGTATTGCCATTCCCAATGTTCTGCTGGGGCCGAAACGGAGTGAATCACAGCGGTTGCCATGTGGCGGCGATAAACATTGGATTGCCTGCTTGCCACCTGCAAATTGCCTGACTATAGGCCCGCTCCTGCCTCGGGCACCCCTAGGGGAGCCTGCGATCGGTCGGGGAATAGCTCAGCCTGGTAGAGCACTGTCTTCGGGAGGCAGGGGCCGGAGGTTCGAATCCTCTTTCCCCGACCAGTTTTCGCAAATCAGAAGAAGTCCGGGGGACTTCTTCCCGAAAACTCCCGAGCGCCAGCGAAAGGGCACGCTGGCGGCGTTCAAATCCTGGCCCCGGCCAAACCGCTTGCAACACTGCACGCCATCGCGCATGCTGCAACGCACAATTCCTCCCCGAAGAAGCACCTCCCCAATGAGCGACTCCCGCCTGACCTTGATGGAAGCGATAAGCCGTCAGCTGAAGGTCGAAGCGCAGTACAACGGCACGACAATCGGACTCGCTCCGCACCTGATGTTCGAGCGCCACGGCGACCTGTTCGTCTCGGCGCTCAACCTCGGCAAAGTCTGGCGCAGCGATGAAGACGCGCGACTGGGCCAGTTCAAACTGGCGGGCCTGAGCGAAGCCAAACTGCTGGACGAAAAGTTCGAACCCCTGCCTGACTTCAAACCAGTCGTGCCGCGCGATGGGGACGTGCTGATCCTGGCGATTTGAGCAAACCAAGCCAACATTTCCGCACTAGCCCAAGTCAGATTCAAAGCTATGTTGTGGGAATGGCAGAAAAACGACCCGAACGGCTCGCAGTCCTGATCGATGCAGACAATATCTCCTGCAAGATCGCCGATGCCTTGTTTGAAGAGGTAGCCAAAATCGGAGAAGCGGCTGTCCGTAGGATTTACGGTGATTTTTCTTCGCCAAGCCTTTCAGGTTGGGCAAAAGCCCTGCCAAATCACGCAATCATTCCAAGCCAAAATTTCGCCAATACGACTGGCAAGAATGCCACCGACATTGCGCTTGTCATTGACGCAATGGATTTGCTCCACAGCGGGAGGTTCGATGGCTTCTGCCTCGTATCATCCGATAGCGATTTTACCCGCTTAGCCGCCCGCATCCGCGAGCACGGAATGCACGTTTATGGCTTTGGCGAACAGAAGACCCCGGAAAGCCTGCGCAAGGCCTGTCATCGATTTATCTATGTCGAAAACTTGGCAGCGGCGACAATCAGCCCTGATCCGGCCGCAACCAATGCATCTGAAACCTCGATGTTACCGCCTAGCAAGGCACGACCCTTGATTCAGAAGGCGATCAGCCAACTTGATGTTGAAGGGGGTTGGGTGTTTCTTGGTGCAGTTGGGAGCCAGCTATCGAAACTCGCGCCTGACTTCGATTCGCGAAGCTATGGTCACTCAAAGTTGAGCAGCTTGGTTGAGAGGGACGGGACCTTCGAAGTGCAAACGCGTGAAAACGGCGCCGTGTATATGCGCGCCAAACCTAGCAACAAATCTGCAGCGACCTAACCGCCCCGCAACAATTGCACCCCCCAGTCGCGTTCGAACAGATAGAGCAGCAATCGCGCCGCTTCGCCGCGTTCGCCGGTCAGCCCGCCATCGCGCTCAATCAGCAGGCGGGCATCGTCGTGAGCGATCGGCAGCAGCCGCTGGATCTGCTCGAGGCTGGCAACCCGGAACGGAGTGTCACCTGATTGGCGGGTGCCGAGCAGTTCACCGCCGCCGCGCAGCCGCAGATCTTCTTCGGCAAGGCGGAACCCATCCTGCGTTTCGCGCATCAGGGCCAGTCGCTCACGTGCGGTTTCGCTGAGGGTCAGCCCGCGCAGCAGCAGACAGCTGCTTTTGCCCTCACCCCGCCCAACCCGTCCGCGCAACTGATGGAGTTGGGCCAGGCCAAAGCGCTCGGCCTGCTCGATCACCATCAGCGTGGCATTTGGCACATCGACCCCGACTTCGATCACCGTCGTCGCAACCAACACCTGGATCCTACCGGCCTTAAAGTTGGCCATCACCGCTTCTTTTTCAGCCGCTTTCATGCGCCCATGCAGTAGGCCGATACGGAATTCCGACAATTCCCCGTTCTGCAACTGCTCGGCTCCCTGAATCGCTGCT
>CALMBN010000346.1 GCA_937860195.1 uncultured Novosphingobium sp. | reverse complement strand
ACGCCCCGACCCCGCTGCGCGAGCAAAAGATCGACAAGCAGGGCCGCGCCTATGCCACCGGTCGCCGCAAGGATGCGGTCGCCCGCGTCTGGATCAAGCCCGGTTCGGGCAAGGTCACCGTCAACGGCCGCGATCAGGACGTCTATTTCGCGCGGCCGACATTGCGTCTGGTGATCGACCAGCCGTTCCAGATCTCTGACCGGGCGGGGCAATACGATGTTGTCTGCACCGTCAAGGGCGGCGGACTTTCGGGCCAGGCCGGTGCGGTCAAGCATGGCATTGCCCAGGCCCTGACCAAGTTCGAACCGGTGCTGCGTGGCATAGTCAAGTCTGCCGGGTTCCTGACCCGCGACAGCCGCGTGGTCGAACGCAAGAAATACGGCAAGGCCAAGGCCCGCAAGAGCTTCCAGTTCTCGAAGCGCTAAGGCGTTCGGTAAAGTGCCAATCAAAGGGGCGGTCCGGATGCGGGCCGCCCTTTTTGATTCAGGGCATGGTCTGAAACGCAACCGTCAGCCCGCCTGCCGCGCTCCATTCCAGCCGGTTGTAGCTGGGCCGCGTGGTGCGCAGCCGTTCGGAAAGAGTGCCCGCACCGATCATCCGGATCGGCAGGCCCTCGACCTTGATTGTCAGGTCAAAAGGATCATGGACATGACCAGAGAGCACGGCATCGGCCCCGGCGCGCGCCAGCGCGGCCAAGGCGCGTTTGCCGCCGCGGGTCGAGCTTGATCCGGTCAGATCGGAATCGACCAGCGGGTGATGACAAGTGACCAGCCGCAGCGGGCGGTCAGGATGGTTAGCCAGTCCGCGCACCGTTTCATCCAGTTCGCGATTGCTGATCCGCCCTTTGGACCAGTTGAGCCGCAGCTGCGCTCGACTGACGGTCTTGAGGGAAACTACCGCCAGTTCCGGTCGGTTGCGATCGCCTTCAACCGCCGCCCGCAGCGCTCTGAACCGGCCATAGGGGCTAATCATCCGGCGCAGCGGAAACCAGTAATAGGGCACGTCATGATTGCCGGGCTCGAGCAGGACCGGCACTGGCAGCTGATCGAGCCAGGTCCGCGCCAGCGCAAACTCGCGCGCGGTGCCGCGCATGGTCAGATCGCCGGTGCAGATGACCATCGCGGGCTTTTCAGCTTTGACCTCTTCCATGAACCAGCCGAGCGCAGAGCGATCCTCGGCCCCGAAATGCAGATCACTGGCGTGGAACAGCACAAGCGGATCGGCCATCAGATCCGCCCTGTCAGGATCAGCCAGACCGCGCCGAAATTGACCGCCGTATAGCAGGCATAAAACAGCGCCCAGCCGTTCGATCCGCCCGCCATCGCCATCAAGGTCCCGACCAGCATCACGAATTCAAGAATCAGGCTGAGCCGCCCGCCGAGCGATTCGAACAGCCAGGCCAATTGCTGCAACACCGGATGCCCGCTTTCCAGCATGGCCTTGTGCGCGGCGAAGTTGCCGATCCCGAGCAGGAAGACGAGGAACACAAGCATGGCAGTGTCATAAGGCGGTTCTGCCCGAATGCCAGCCCGTCAACGCCCCGCCATCGCTTTGGCCTTGGACAGATAGGTCCGCCCGATCCGCACCAGCACGCCGTCATCGAGTTCAGCCGACCACACCCCCAACCCATCGTGGCGCAGCCCCCTGATCCGGTCGCGGCGCAGAATGGTCGAGCGGTGGAGCCGGATGAACCGTTCAGGATCGAGCCGTGCCTCCAGCCCCGATACGGTCTGGAGCAGCAGGTAAGACCGGCTGGCCGCCTCCCTTTGCCCGACGTGGAGCCGGACATAATCGCGCTCGGCATCGATTCTGTCGACATCTTCGACCGAGATTCGCAGCAGCTCTGATCGATAGGGAACCCAGAATTCGCTGAGCCAATCACCGCCAGCGCCAGCGCGCTCGCCACGCCGGGCGATGGCGCGGGCCACAGCCCGTTCGAGCCGTTCGGGCGTGACTGGCTTGAGGACATAGTCGACTGCTTCAAGATCAAAGGCCTCGACCGCAAAATTGTCATGCGCGGTGACGAAGATCACCGCGGGGGCATCGTCCTGCCGCGTCAACGCACGAGCCACTGCCAGCCCGTCCAGTTCGGGCATGGTCATGTCGAGCAGAACCAGATCAGGCGCCAATTCGCCGATCGCCTGCAGCGCAGCTGCGCCATCCTGCGCGGTCCCGGCGACTTCGATCATCGCGAGGTCGCGGCAGATCAGCTCCATCCTTTCGAGCGCTAGCGGCTCGTCGTCAACGATCAGCGTTCGCAAGGCCTTGGGCGAAGGACTATCGAGCATGGCGCACCAGCGGCAGCCGCAATACGGCGCGCCAACCGCCGCCAGGTGCCGGTCCGGCGGCCAGACTGGCCTCGTTGCCATAGCGCGCCTCAAGCCGGTCGCGGACATTTGCGAGGCCGATCCCAAAGCCGGCTTTGCCGGATTGCGCGGCGCTGGGGCCATCATCGCTGACTTCGATGACCAGCCAGCCGGGTTCCTCACGCGCGGCGATCCTCACGGTCACCGGGCGATTGGTCGGCGCGACCGCATATTTGACCGCGTTCTCGACCAGAGGCTGCAAGATCATCCCTGGCACAATCGCATCCTCGAGCGCCGTCGGCAGTTCGATCCGGGTCTTCAGCCGGTCGGGGAAACGCACGGTTTCGATCTCAAGATAGGCGCGTTGCAGCGCCACTTCCTGCTCGAGCAGGCTTTCCCCGGTCGGGTCCTCAGCCAGACTGCGGCGATAAAACGCCGACAGGGTCTGGATCATGGTTTCGGCGGCCTGCCCTTTGCCGGTCATCACCAGCGCAGAGAGCGAATTGAGCGTGTTGAACAGGAAATGCGGATTGACCTGATAGCGCAGGCTGCGGAGTTCAGCGGCTTTGGCCGCACGCTTGTATTCACCCTCTCGCCGTTCAGAGGCGCGCGCCTGCTGCGCGGTGACCATCGCGAAATAGAGCGCAGCCCAGGCCAGCAGCAGAAAATAACGCCCGATCGCAATGTCTGTCAGCTGCCGCCACAGCGCCTGTTCAGCAAACTTCCTTTGCAATTGCGCCAGTTGATCACGGGTCAATTGCGGCGGATCGGGGACATCGATCAGCACGTTCCCGGCCGTATCGTGGCGGATCTGCACTTCGCTGGGGTTGCGCTGCTCACCCAGGATTTTCTGATCGAGCCCGGAAAAAACCTGCCGGTTGATCATTGCCAGGCCCAGCGCAGCCGGCAGCATCACCACCAGCGCCAGACCCATCCTCAGGCCCATCCGGGCATTGTCGAATAGCCGCAGGATCAACCAGGCCATTGTGGTCACCACCATCCCGGCCAGCGTGACGAGGCTGCGCAGACCCAGCATCTCGAAGAAATAGGCCCGGTCAAGCAGCAGGCTGCGGAGCGTGATCAGCGCCAGATAGCACAGCCAGATCCCGGCAATCGAGATCAGCACGGTCCGCGTCGGGACGCGGGCGGGGCGGGTATCAGGCTCGTCCATCAGGGAACCAGCGATAGACCGGACGGGCGGCGCAGCGCCAGCGGCTTCGTCGAGGTGACTAGGACTTTGGTCGATGCGGCTAACCCAGCAAGCCTTCCCTGGCGATCTTGTCCTTCCAGACCAGCGGGGCGAGTTGGTGGACATTGTTGCCTTCGCTGTCGACCGCGACCGTGACCGGCATGTCCTCGACCGTGAATTCGTAGATTGCTTCCATGCCAAGGTCAGCAAACGCGACGACTTTGGATTCGCGGATGGCGCGGCTGACGAGATAGGCCGCACCGCCAACCGCCATCAGGTAGGCGACCTTGTGCCGCGCGATGCAATCGACCGCACCCTGGCCCCGTTCGGCTTTGCCGATCATGGTCAGCAGCCCGAGATCCAGCATCATGTCGGTGAACTGGTCCATCCGGGTAGCAGTGGTTGGGCCGGCCGGCCCGACCACTTCGCCCAGCACCGGATCAACCGGGCCGACATAGTAAATCGCACGGTCCCGGAACTGGATCGGCAGTGGCTCGCCCTTGGCCAGCATGTCCTGGATCCGTTTGTGCGCGGCATCGCGACCGGTCAGCATCCTGCCACTCAGCAATAGCCGGTCGCCGTGTTCCCAGCTTTCCACTTCGGCGCGAGTCAGCGTGTCGAGATTGACTCGCCTGGCGGCCTTGTCCGGGGTCCAATGAACATCGGGCCAATCGGCCAGATTGGGCTTTTCGAGGTAGGCCGGACCCGATCCATCGAGCGTGAAATGCGCATGGCGGGTTGCCGCGCAGTTGGGGATCATCGCGACCGGCTTGCCCGCCGCATGGCACGGCGCGTCGTAAATCTTGACGTCGAGGATCGTCGAGAGTCCGCCCAGCCCCTGCGCCCCGATCCCCAGCGCATTGACCTGGTCGAAAATATCGATCCGCATGGCTTCGATATCGGTCTGGGCCCCGCGCAGTTTCAACTGGGCCATGTCGATCGGTTCCATCAGGCTCTGCTTGGCCAGCACCATGCAGTGTTCCGCTGTGCCCCCGATCCCGATCCCCAGCATGCCCGGTGGGCACCAACCAGCGCCCATCTGCGGGAGCATCTCGAGCACCCAATCGACGATGTTATCGCTGGGATTCATCATCTTGAACTTGGATTTGTTTTCCGACCCGCCACCCTTGGCAGCGACATCGACCGAGACCTTGCTGCCCGGCACCATCGTCACGTGGAGCACGCATGGGGTGTTATCGCGGGTGTTGCGGCGGGTGAACGCAGGGTCAGCCAAGACCGAAGCGCGCAGCTTGTTTTCGGGGTGGAGGTACGCCTGGCGAACCCCCTCATCGACCACGTCCTGCATCGAACGATCCGATTCAAGCCGGCAGCTCTGGCCCCATTTGACGAAGACATTGACGATCCCGGTATCCTGACAGATCGGGCGGTGGCCTTCGGCGCACATCCGGCTGTTGGTCAGGATCTGGGCGATCGCGTCTTTGGCCGCCGGGCCCTGCTCGGCCTCGTAAGCCACTCCCAGCGCGCGAATGTAGTCCATCGGATGGAAGTAACTGATGAATTGCAAGGCATCGGCCACGCTTTCGATCAGGTCTTCCTCGCGGATTGTCACCATTGTCACAGGAGGCACCTCGCTTTCGTCATTTCCCCGCGCCATAGGCCCGCCAGACCCATGCCGTCAAAGCACTTGGCGCGAAACCACGCTTCCCTTAAGAGGCAAAGGAATTGTGTTACTGTGTTGTTTGTGCAATACAGTTTGTCAGAGGCCCCTTCATGACCCTTGCCGCTCAGTCAATCGCTTCGCAGGCTCCAGACCTGTCGGTCGCGCGCCGCGCGATGATCGATAGTCAGTTGCGCGTCTCGGGGATCAACCAGGACTGGCTGCTGGACCGGTTTGCGCAGGTTCTGCGGGAGGATCACCTCCCCGCCTCCGCCCGCGCTCATGCCTATATTGATCGGGCCATCCCGGTGAGCAAGGATGCCGCGATCCCCGCTCCACTGGTTCAGGCAATGTTGCTGGCCGAAGCCGCCCCCCAAGCCAGTGATACAGTCCTGGTCATCAGCCCCTCAAGTTATCTCGCAGCGCTGGTCGAGCCCTTGGTGCAGTCGGTCGAAACCGCCAGTGCAGCCCAGGCTATTGCCCGCCAAAGCATGACCAAAGTGAGCCTGATCCTGATCGACGGAGCAGTTGAAACTGTGCCGAAGGGCTTGGTCGATGCGCTGCAGGACGGCGGGCGGATCGTCGCCGGTCTGGTCCTGCGAAAGGTGACCCGCCTTGCCGTCGGCCGCAAAATCAATGGCACGGTGGAGCTGGTTCCGCTGGCCGAAATCGGAATCCCGGTGCTGGCTGAGTTCGCCGCACCCAAAAGCTGGAGTTTCTAGGGCATGAGCACTCGTTTGGCGCGGCTGGCGCTCTATGCCGGAGCTGCGGCGATGGTTGCAGGTCCGGCCTTCGCCGACGAACTGCGCGATGCCCTGGTGCTGGCCTACAACACCAACCCGACCTTGCAAGCAGCCCGCGCCAACCAGCGCGCAGTCGATGAAGGTGTGCCGATCGCGCGGTCAGCCGGGCTGCCATCACTTTCTGGCACGGCGACGTTCAGTGAATTCGTTGACGGCAGCAGCGGCAGCCCGCTCGCACCGGATCGCAATCTGGATGCGCAGGTCAACTTTGGCCTGCCGCTTTATTCCGGTGGCGGGATCAGGAACTCGGTCCGCGCGGCCAAGACCCGGGTCGATGCTGGCCGGGCTGACTTGCGCGGGGTGGAAAGCGGCCTGTTCAGCCAGGTTGTCGCGGTCTACATGGATGTGATTCTGGCCGAAGCGGTGGTCAATCTCAACCGTGCCAACGTCCAGCGGCTCGAAGTGAACTTGCAGGCAACCCAGGACCGGTTCGAAATCGGCGATCTGACCCGCACCGATGTTGCCCAGTCGGAAAGCCGGCTTGCAACCGCGCGTGGCCAGACCAGCTCGGCCGAAGCCAATCTGATTGCTGCGCGCGAACGCTATATTCAGGTCGTCGGCAAGGCCCCTGAAAATCTCCAGACCCCGCCTCCGCTGATCGGCCTGCCTGGCAGCGCCGACGATGCGGTGGCTATCGCGCTTGATGCCAACCCCGATTTGATCGCAGCGCGCCAGCGTTCGAAAGCTGCCGGTTTTGATACAGCGTCGTCTGGCGCAAGCCGCCTGCCGCGGGTCTCGGTTTTTGCCAACACCGCTTACAACGACTATCTTGGCTCAAACAATGTCCCCGGCGCGGCCCAGCGGTCATCCAGCTCAACCGTTGGCCTCCGGGCGACTGTACCGTTTTTCCAGGGCGGGCTGCCATCGGCCCAAAGACGCCAGGCACAAGCCCGCGAAGGGGTATCGCTGGAACAGGAAATCGCGGTCGAACGCTCGGTTATCGCCAACGTCCGCGCGGCCTTTGCGCAGTGGCGGGCGGGATTGCAGCTGATCACTTCGTCGCAGACTGCGGTTGATGCCGCCGAACTCGGTCTGGAAGGCGTTCGCGCTGAAAACAGCGTTGGTAACCGCACAATCCTCGATATTCTCAACGCCGAAAACGAGCTGCTGAATACGCAGGTCCAGCTGGTTACGGCGAAGCGAAATGCATATGTGGCGGGCTTCAATCTGCTCGCCGCCATGGGCAAGGCGGAATTCCGGGACCTCGGACTTGATGGCGGCACACTCTATGATCCAGAGGTCAATTATCGCAAGGTCCGCGGTTCGGTTTGGGACTGGAATGACAATCCCGACCCCAAGCCGCTCGCAACACGGACCGTTGACACCAAGGCGCAGGACGGTTCAGTAAAAGGCCAGTGATTCTGACCCGCTGCGGGACAGTTCCGTGCTTGGAGTTGGGACAATGCGCCAGGCTGGCGAACCTTCGGTCGAGGAAATCCTCGATTCGATCAAGAAAGTGATTGCGCGCGACAACCGGAATGGTGGGACGGAAGAACCGCGCGAGCGCGTGGAACGCTTCGTTCCCGCCGAAGACTTGGCTGAAGACGAGGACGACGTGCTTGATCTGGGCGCGGTCGGCCACTTTGTCGAGGACGAGGCTCCGCCGGCACCAGAGGCTCCGCTGCTGGCCCAGAACACCGTCAGTTCGATCAGCGAATCGCTGGCGGCACTCGCGATTATGGCCGAACCGCGCGCGGCCCCGCAGATCGTCCGCTCGGGTGAGACCTCGCTTGAGGGCATGGCCCGCGATCTGCTCCGTCCGGCCCTGTCCGAATGGCTCGACAAGAACCTGCCTCCACTGGTTGAGCGGATGGTCGCGGCGGAGATCGCCCGGATCGTCGGCAAGAAAGCCTGAGGCGCGCCAGATTGCCCAAACCAGACGCTGCGCTGCTGAACCCGGCGCGCTATCCCTTTACGCACACCATCACCACGCGCTTTGCCGATATTGACCCGAACCGGCACCTCAACAACGTCGCATTGGCAGCGATGATGGAGGACGCGCGGGTCCGCTTCAACATGGCGCAAGGCGATGCGATCCGGATTGGCGAGCGGCGGGCAATGGTGGCCAGTGTGGCAATGGAATACCTCGCGCAGGGGCACTTCCCCGATCCCGTGACTGTATACAATGCGGTTGAAAGCGTCGGGCGGAGCAGCTGGAGCGTGGTCCAGCTGCTGGTTCAGAATGATACTGCGGTGGCCTTTGCCCGGTCAGCGCTGGTCGCAATCGCTGATGACCGGCCTGCTCCAATCTCCGACGCATTTCGGACAGCGCTGCAAGGCCAATGGGGTCTGAGGCCATGACCGAACAGCTGGACCGGGCCCGCGCCGCGCTGAGCACCAATGGCGGGGATCAGACCCGGCGACACATCTTTCTTTGTGCGGAAGCCGAAAAGGGCGAATGCTGTCCCCGTTCAGTCGGCACTCCGGCCTGGAAATACCTCAAGAAGCGGCTGAAGGAGCTGGGCCTCGATCGTGAGGGCGGGATTGCCCGGACCAAGGCCGATTGCTTTCGAATCTGCGCCGCCGGCCCCATAGCGGTGGTCTATCCGGAGGGGGTCTGGTACCATTCGGCAACCGCGCCAGTACTGGAACGGATCATCCAGGAACATCTTGTTGGCGGCATCCCGGTTGAGGATTTCCGGCTCTATCCCGCTGTGGAAGAGCCGCAACAACCTTGACTGGCCAAGCGCCCGCGTTCGTGTCATCCTTGTGAACCAATGAATCCGGGAGAGGCGGCATGACGATTGCGCGACTGATCGAGGGACGAATCGGGGGAATTGTCGGCTGTGCGGCCACAGACACTGTGCGCAGCGCCGTGGCGGTGCTTTCGGCCAAACGGATCGGGGCGTTACCGGTACTCGATGGCGCGGCGATCGTCGGAATTCTGTCCGAACGTGACGTTGTCAAACAACTCGCCGAACTGGGGCCGGCCTTGCTGGATAGTTCGGTCGGCTCGATCATGACCAAACCGGTCGTGTCGATCGAACCCGGTCATGGGGTGATGGATGCGCTTGGCCTGATGACCGATCGCCGGTTCCGCCACTTGCCGGTGGTTGAAGATGGGCGAATGGTCGGCTTTGTTTCCATCGGTGATCTCGTTAAATTCCGGATCGAGCAGGTTGAGGCCGAAGCTGAGGCGATGCGGAGCTATATCCAGAGCGCCTGACCGCAAAGCACCAAGCCATTGCCGCGCAGGCAAGTCATGCCTACATTGCGGTCATGGATATTCAGACCATGACCCTCAGCCCGTCAGCTGCCGCGCGGGTTGCAACGATTGCAGCCAAGCAGGGCAAGCCAGCAATCCTGCGGTTATCGGTTGAAGGCGGCGGCTGTTCAGGATTCCAATACAGGTTCGGACTGGATGAGGCCGCCGAGGCCGACGATCTGATCGTTGAGCAGAATGGCGTGACCTTGCTGGTCGATCCGATGAGCCTTGAACTGGTCGCCGGCAGTGTCGTTGATTACGTCGAATCGCTTGGCGGTGCGGCATTCAAGGTCGAAAACCCTCAGGCAGCTTCGGGCTGCGGGTGTGGTTCCAGCTTCTCTGTTTGATGAAGATCGCATCCTTTAACATCAACGGGATCAAGGCGCGCCTTCCGCGCCTGCTGGAGTGGCTCGACGAGACTCGCCCGGCAGTCGCCTGTCTGCAAGAGATCAAGACCCAGGATGAGGGCTTTCCGGCGGACGAGTTCCACAAGCTTGGCTACCATTCGCTATGGCACGGTCAAAAGGGCTTCAACGGTGTGGCGATCCTGGCCGACGGGACCGCTCCGGTCGAAGTGCAGCGCGGGCTGCCCGGCGACACCGTCCGCTGACACCGAGCGGTCAGCGCCCCGCGAAGTGGGCGTCGACGTTCCGTTCTTGTCGGTGCTGACGCCGTTCCGAGGGACCGCGCTGCACGCCCAGTTCGA
>CALMBN010000345.1 GCA_937860195.1 uncultured Novosphingobium sp. | reverse complement strand
TGGCAGGCGTGCGCCCGGCGAGCTGCATGATCGCGGTGCCAAGCTTGATGTGCTGCGTCTTGCCGGCGAGATACGCGAGCGGCGTCACCGCATCCGAGCCGTAGGCCTCCGACGTCCACACCGAGTCGTAGCCCAGCGTCTCCACCTGCCTGATCGCCTCCATCGGAATGGCGATCTTGCGACCGGAATACCCCGTGATGAGCCCCAGTTTCATGTTTCACGCTCCTTTGGAAAAGGGGTCAGACCCTCCGTCCGCCACCGTTCCTTGATCGCCGACGGCGCAACAGGGTCTGACCCCATCGCTCCGTCACTCAATCCTCGAAGGGATCGCGCATCAAAATCGTGTCCTCGCGCTCGGGGCTGGTCGAGAGCAGCGTCACCGGGCACTCGATCAGCTCCTCGATCTGGCGCACATATTTCACCGCCTGCGCCGGCAGCTCGGCCCAGCTGCGCGCGCCGCGCGTCGATTGCGTCCAGCCCTCGAAGCTCTCGTAGACGGGCTTCACCCGCTCCTGCGCGTTGTGGCCCGCCGGCAGGCTGTCGATGCGCTCGCCGTCGAGCATGTAGCCGGTGCTGACCTTGATCTCCTTGAAGCCGTCGAGCACGTCGAGCTTGGTGAGCGCGATGCCGTCGATGCCGCACACCTTCACCACCTGCCGCACCAGGCAGGCGTCGAACCAGCCGCAGCGGCGCTTGCGCCCGGTGTTGACGCCGAACTCCTGGCCGCGCTGGCCGAGCAATTCGCCGACCTCGTCGGTCAGCTCGGTCGGGAACGGGCCGGAGCCGACGCGGGTGGTATAGGCCTTGACGATCCCGAGCACGAACCCCGGTGCGTTTGGCCCCATCCCTGATCCGCTGGCGGCAGTGCCGCTGACGGTGTTGGAACTGGTGACGAAAGGATAGGTGCCGTGATCGACATCGAGCAGCACGCCCTGCGCGCCTTCGAACAGGATCCGCTTGCCGGCTTTCCTGGCCTGATCGAGCGTGCGCCAGACCGGTTTTGAAAAAGGCAGCACGAACGCGGCAATATCCCACAGATCGGCCAGCAACCGCTCGCGGTCGATCGGCGGCTTGCCGAAACCGGCCCGCAATGCATCATGGTGAGCGCAGATCCGGTCTAGCTGCGGGCCTAGATCATCAAGGTGCGCCAGATCACAAACCCGGATCGAGCGGCGGCCGACCTTGTCTTCATAGGCCGGGCCGATCCCGCGCCGGGTCGTTCCGATCTTGCCCGCGCCGCTGGCATCTTCGCGCAGGGCATCGAGATCGCGGTGGAACGGCAGGATCAGCGGAGCGTTTTCGGCGACTTGCAGGTTCTGCGGATTGATCTCAACGCCCTGCCCCTTGAGCTTGGTCACTTCATCGCGGAAATGCCAAGGATCGAGCACCACGCCGTTACCGATCAGGCTGAGTGTGCCGGTGACGATGCCACTGGGCAGCAGGCTGAGCTTGTAGACGTTTTCGCCCACCACCAGAGTATGTCCGGCGTTGTGCCCACCCTGAAACCGGACCACGGCATCAGCGCGGCTGGCCAGCCAGTCGACAATCTTGCCCTTGCCTTCATCGCCCCACTGGGCACCGATCACGGTAACATTGGCCACGGAAATTCCTTTGCAAGGGCATCAAATCCGTGCCGCGCACTAGGGGAAGCGCGGACCAAGGGCAAGGCAAGGCTTGCCCCCATCGCGCGACAATCCGCGACAAATTGCGGCTGGATTGGCAACCATTGCGCAATAATCTGACCACAAAGGAGGTTCAGCCATGCGCAAGACCATCGTACTTACCCTCGCCGCCACCGCGCTGATCGCCGGAACCCTCGCCGAAGCCCGCCCCGGCGACCGGCTGCGCGCGCGGCGTGCAGGGGCCGAAACCACAGCCCCGGTCGCGCAACCGGCGGGCAAGCAGATGCTCAGCTATGGCAGCGACGCACAACAGAACCTTGATTTCTATCCCGCCGCAAACGGCAACAAGCGCGCGCCGCTGGTTGTGTTCGTCCACGGCGGCGGGTGGAAACGGGGCAGCAAGGACAACGGCACCGGCCAGTGGAAAGCGCCCCATTATACAGCGGCGGGCTATGCCTTTGCTTCGATCAACTATCGGTTGGTGCCAAAGGCCACAGTCGAACAGCAGGGCACCGATGTCGCGGCCTCGCTGCGTTATCTGATCGACAACGCCGCGCGGCTGGGGTTCGATCCCGGCCGGATCGTGATCATGGGCCACAGCGCGGGCGCGCATCTTGTCGCGCTGGTCGGGACGGACGAGAGCTATCTGCGCGGTGCGGGTCTCAGCTTTGCCAGCATTGATGGCGTGATCCCGATTGATGGCGCAGCCTATGACGTGGCGCAGCAGATGCAGGAAGGCGGCAATTTCATGGCCGATACCTATCTGCAAGCCTTCGGCACCGATCCCGTCCGCCAGCGCGCGCTATCGCCGACGCTCCACGCCGCATCCCCCAATGCGCCAGCGTTCCTGATCATCCACGTTCAGCGAAAGGACGGAGTTGCACAATCAATCAGCCTGCAAGCGGCGCTGCGCAAGGGCGGAACCAAGGCCGATCGGCAGGAATTCGAAGGGCACGGACTGAAAGGCCATGCCGAAATCAACCGCAGCCTGGGGAATCCGGCCTATGCCGCAACCCCGGTGGTTGATGCCTGGCTCAAGCGGGTGACTGGAAGCTAAAGCCGAATCGCCTCGCCTGCCAGCAATCGGTGCGTGCAGCCCAGCTCCACCGGATCGCACTCAGCGCAAATCGCAGCAATCGTCCGCCAGCCAATCGCGCGGAGCCGGTCGGCGTGGTCGGGATCGTGGCCGATTGGCAGGAACAGCGTATCGCGCGGTGCTTCGGTGCCCGCCAGCGCATCGATCAGTGCATCGGGGAACAGAGAGAAACCAATCGCCGGTTCGTCTGGGCCAAGGATCCGATAAGTTCCGCCTCGGCCCAGCGCGCCCGAAACGCCTTCGGCATAGATCGTGAAGCCAAACCACGTTTGGTATTCAAAACCATGCCGTTCGCTGGGATCGAGTGTCAGGCGGGCCTTGCCGTCGAGCCGCGCTGCTACCTCGCGCAAGGCAGCAATCCGGCCTGACAGTGCGCCGCCAGCGTCAATTGCCGCCAACCGTTCAATCGCTGCATCGAACGGGCCGATCGCGGTCAGCAGCGGTAGATAAGTTTCGCCGCCAGCGTCGACCAGTCCGCCAGCATCCTTGGCATCCAGCTCGCGCCGCACGGCTTCGATCTTGTCAGTTCCGAGCGGCAACGCTTTTGCGGCCAGGGTATCGACCAGATCAGGCAGGGTGAAATCAACCGAAAGGCCCGTAGCGCCCGCTGCGCTCAGTGCCTCGATCGATACTGCAACAATCTCTGCGGCGGCAGCTACGCAGTCCGACCCGATCAGTTCTGCGCCAAGCTGGAGCCGCTCGCGGGTCGGGTCGAGCCCATCGCCCTTGATCGTCAGCACTTGCCCGGCATAGCACAGCCGCAAAGGCCGTGCGGCCTGAGCAAGTGCAGTTGCGGCGATTCGTCCGACTTGAACAGTAATATCGCTGCGCAGCGCCAATGTCCGCAGGCTCGCCGGATCGACGAACCGGAACATCCGGCGCGGCTGAACCCCGGCCATCCGGCTGGCCAGCGACTTTTCAAATTCGATGCTGGGCGGCTGAACCCGGTCATAACCATGTCCATCCAGCACATCGATCACCGCCCGCGTCACCCGCGCAGCAGCGGCAGCGGCGGCGGGGAGGC
This sequence comes from uncultured Novosphingobium sp., assembly GCA_937860195.1. GTDB lineage: Bacteria > Pseudomonadota > Alphaproteobacteria > Sphingomonadales > Sphingomonadaceae > Novosphingobium. The sequence continues at coordinate 841 of CALMBN010000345.1, read as the reverse complement.
GGTCTTCGAGGCCCTCGGGGAGCAGGTCGCGGTCGGTGTCCATTTTCGGGGCCTTTAGCGAGGACTTGGTTCGCTGTCGAAGAAGAAAAAGGGATTCACGCAGAGGTCGCAGAGGAAGAAATAGAGGCGCAGAGGTATCTCGCTTGCGGCAAAGCCGCTCTCCATTTCAACGGTGCGTTGTGAAGTACCGTTCGAATGTTGAAGGAGTGCCTGCGGCACTCGCAGCTTCTCTGCGCCTCCAACTTCTTCTCCGCGCCTCTGCGTGAACCATTCCTTTCTTGCCTAAAACGCCAGCGCCATGGCCCGCTTGACACCCGGCAGAGCCTTCACGCCATCGAGCAGCGATGCGTTCACTTTGCTGTCGACAGAAAGCAAAAGCACGGCCTCCCCGCCCGCTTCGCGGCGGCCAAGGTTGAAGGTGCCGATGTTGAGCGCATTTTCGCCCAGCAATGTCCCGACCCGGCCGATGAATCCGGGGGCATCTTCGTTGACAATATACATCATGTGTCCGGCCAGTTCAGCTTCGACCTTGATCCCGAACAACTCGACCAGACGCGGTTCGGCGTTGGAAAACAGCGTGCCCGCCACCGAGCGTTCGCCCGCATCGGTTTTGACCGAAACGCGGATCAGGGTGTGATAGTCCCCGGCCTTCTCAGTCTTGACCTCGCGCACTTCCATCCCACGCTCTTTGGCGAGGAACGGCGCGTTGACCATGTTGACTGTGTCCGACTGGACCCGCAGGAACCCGGCCAGCACCGCAGCAACGATCGGCTTGATGTTGAGCCCCGCCTTGAAGAGGCCGGCCAAGCGATACCACGTGCTGAAGAGGCGCCGGCCCGTA
>CALMBN010000344.1 GCA_937860195.1 uncultured Novosphingobium sp. | reverse complement strand
CTCGCGCGCAATGAACGACCAGGTGATCGCCTCGACCAGCCCGCGCGCCGCTGCCGCGCGCCTGGCAGTGGCTCGATGGCTCGGTCTATGCCAGCCACGGCGCGCTGATGGACAAGGTGATCGGGATCGACAAGCCGCCGGTCGGTTGGCCACTGATGTATCAGGGGACCTCGGACAGGTTCTATGGCCCGACAGACGATGTGCGGATGGCCGATGAAGCGCTCCAGATCGATTTCGAAGGCGAATTTGGTGTGATCGTCGATGCCGTTGCGATGGGAACCAGCGCTGCCGATTGCATGAAGCATATCCGGTTGGTGGTTCAGATCAACGACTGGTCGCTGCGCGCGCTCGCCGGCCCCGAAATGAAGACCGGGTTCGGCTGGGTCCAGGCCAAGCCGCCCTGCAGCATGGCACCGTTCGCAGTGACACCTGACGAACTTGGAGCGGAATGGCGTGATGGCCGAGCCTGCCTGAACCTCAACGTCGACTGGAACGGCAAGCGCTTTGGCGCCGCCAATGGCGAGCCGATGGGTTACGGGTTCCACGAACTGGTCGCCCATGCTTGCCGCACTCGCGATCTGGTGGCGGGGACGGTGATTGGATCGGGCACCGTTTCGAACGAGAACTATCGTGAGGTCGGCTCGTCCTGCATTGCCGAGCGGCGCGGGATCGAGATCGTCGATAGCGGCGCGCCGAAAACCGAGTTCATGAAGTTCGGCGACCGGGTCCGGATGGAAGCAATTACTGCCGAAGGCCGTGCACCGTTCGGAGCGATCGATCAGCAAGTGGTTCGAGCGTGACCCTGACGCTTGATCAGGCGCTCACGATCGCGCGCGAGACACTGGCTGACGGAGCAAAACACGGTTTTCTTCCGCTGGCGGTCGCGGTGCTGGACAAGGCCGGACAGCCACTGGCGATCTTGCGGGACGAGCGATCCAGCCTGAACCGCGCCGACATTGCGATCGGCAAGGCTGCCGGGTGTCTGGCGATGGGCTTTGGCGGGCGCGAACTGGCCAAACGAGCCGCCGCGATGCCGTCATTCATGGCTGCGGTCGGCGCGATTTTTCCCAAGGGCATCGTCCCGGTGCCGGGCGGCGTGCTGATCCGCGCGAGCGATGGAGTGCTGATCGGCGCAGTCGGGGTCAGCGGGGATACTTCGGACAATGACGAACTGTGCGCTTTGGCAGGGATTGCGGCCGTGTCGCTGGTCGCTGATACTGGCGCGGCCTGACAGGAGTGGATGATGGACGATGTGAGCGAATCGGGTCTGCCGCTGGTTCAACGGGTGGTCACCGGCCATGACCAAGCGGGCCGCGCGGTGTTCAGGTCCGAAGATTTCTCACCCACCAAAATGATCGCTTCGGGCGATGCCAGCTTCCTGACAATCTGGAGCACCGAAACCGTCCCGGCCGACAACAATGACGAGCGTGACGGGCGCGATCTGCCAACCGGCCTCACGCTCGAACGCGGCTCGGTGATCCGGATTACCGACATGCTGCCGGGCAAGGAAAGCCCGATGCACCGGACCAATTCGGTCGATTACGGGATCGTTCTCGATGGCGAAATAGAGCTGGAACTGGAAGACGGACGCAAGAAATCGATCAAACAGGGCGGGATCATCATCCAGCGCGGCACCAACCACCTGTGGCGCAACACCACCGACAAAGTCTGCCGGATCGCCTTTATCCTGATCGAGGCTCCGGCCTATCGCCATAACGGCGTGCCGCTGGGCGAGGCCAAGCCCGAGCAGGTTGACGAGCGCTATCACCCGGACGCGGCGTGACCCCCGCCCGGCAGACCTATCCTGCGCGCCGCACGGCGTGGATTTCAGCCATCGTGGTGTTCTTTATCGCCGCTATCGCTACGGCCGACCGGATGGCGATCGCGATGTTGATCGGGCCGATCAAGCAAGAGTTCAGAATCGGCGACTTTCAGGCAAGCTTGCTGGTCGGGCTGGCCTTCACGCTGTTCTACATCCTGTTCCTGCTACCGATCGGCTGGGCGGCGGACCGCTGGTCGCGGCGCAAGGTGCTGGCGGTGTGTCTGGTGATCTGGTCGCTGGCGACGGCTGCGTGCGGCTTTGCGGGCGGGTTCATCAGCCTGTTCCTGCTGCGGATGCTGGTTGGTGCCGGTGAAGCAGGGATGGCCCCATGCGTTCATGCAGTCATCGGCAACAGTTTCCCGCGCGAGGCGCTGGCCAAGCCGCTCGCCTTGCAGGGGATCGGATTTCAGGTTGGCGGTGCGGCTGGGGTCGCCGCGGCTGGTGCGGTCCTGGCGGCGGGGGCATCCGGGACTTTCGCAGACTGGCCGGTGCTCGGCGGGATGGCAGCCTGGCGGATCGCTTTTGTCCTGATCGGTCTGCCCGGATTGCTGGCTGTGCTGCTGGTGCCGCTGCTTTATGATCGCGCACAAAGCGAACAACCGGCCGCTATGCCGGGGGCCAGCCTGCTGCCATTCTTGCGGGAACATTCCGTATTGGTCACATTGCTGCTGCTCAACGCCGGATTTTCGGCGGTCGGGCTGGGCGCAGTGACCGGCTGGCTGCCCGAATTCATGCAGCGCACATTGGGGATGACTCCGATGGCGGCGGGAGCGACAATGGGCTCCTTCCTGCTGCTTGCAGCCTTTGCAGGACAAGGCGGATATTCGGTCCTGGTCGATTTCTTTGCTTCGCGCGGGATGATCGATGCGCCGGTCCGGCTTGGGCTTGTGCCAACATTCCTGGCTATTCCGTTGGCGTGGATCGCTTACCAGGCGGCGACCGAGGCGACCTTTTTGCCCTGGTTGATCGCCATGTTGCTGTGCCTTGCGCCAGGCAATGCGATCAACAATACGGTGATGCAGATGATCGCCCCACCCGAATTGCGTTCAAGGCTGGTGGCCTTGATGATTCTGGTGATCAGCGTGATCGGCTTTTCAGGTGGCCCCGCGCTGGTCGGCTGGCTCAGCGAATATGTCGTTGGCGAGGCGCGGTTGGGACTGGCGCTGCAGCTCGTCACCACTGGTTCGATGGCGGTAACGCTGGTTTTGCTGTTGTTGCTGCGCGGGCGATTGGTGGCCTTCATCGAGAGCCGGGATGTAGGGGCGTGAATGCCGCCAATCCCGCGGGCAACCCTGCGCTGGCCACCCACAACAATCCGGCGATCAAAGGCGGTGCGGTGTTTGCCAACGGAAGTTAAGTTGCGGTTCTTCGCCCAAAGCGGAGTAACGCTTTTCACCACGCGGTTGCCCCGGCATCGATTGGTACGTCCGCCCCGGTCACGTAACTTGCCTCATTGCTCGCCAGCCAGACTGCACACCAGGCGATGTCTTCCGGCTCGCCCAGCCGCCGCAGCATGTTCTTGGCGAGCACCTGTTGTTCCAGCGTGGGATCGCGGGCCAGATGCGCCTCGGTCGCCGCAGTTTTGATGAACCCCGGCGAGATTGTGTTGGCGCGGATCGCGTGGGGTGCACCCTCCATCGCCAGTTGGCGGGTCATGGCGAGAATGCCGCCCTTACCGGCGCAGTGAGCAAGGGCAGGGGAGCCTTCGAGCGCGTGGGCCGCGTTGGCGCTGGCGAAGTTGACAATGCTGGCAGCACCGCTGGCCTTGAGCCATGGCCATGCCGCGCGGGTGGATAGGAACACAATGTCGAGTTCGCCGGTCAGGGTTTCCTTCCATTGGGTGTAGGTCAGGTCCTCCAACCAGGCGAAATGCGCAAACGCGGCAGCATTGACCAGCACGTCGATCCGGCCATGCTCCGCGCCGATTTGAGCAAACAACCCGGCTACCGCCGCTTCGTCGGTCAGATCGCATTGCGCGCGGTCAATGCTGATCACGGTCGCGCCTTCGCGGGTGAAGATCTCGGCGCAGCCCCGGCCTATCCCGTTCGCCGCGCCTGTGACGACAGCGACTTTGCCAGCCAGCCTCATGCGGCGCTGCGCTGCGGGGTCTTCAGCGGCGAGATCAGCGCCAGCGCAGCCGCCCCGGCGCAAAGCCAGCCGAGCACGCCCAGCGTTGGCAGGATTGCCCCGGTAAAGCCCATGATGAACGGGATCGCGGCGTTGTTGCAAACGAACTGACCCAGCGTGAAGGCTGCGGTCCAGATTCCGGTGCCGCGGGCCCGCACCGCAAAGGGCAGCTCGGCCACAGCCCAGGTCAGCATGGTCGGCAGCAGCATCCCTGCACCGATCTGGTCGAGCCCGGCGGCCAGTGTAAACAGCCACGGGCTTTTGATCACGCTCATCAGCACGAATCCAAGCCCGAGCAGCGCAAACTCAAGCACGAACATCGCCTTGAGGCTCAGCCGGGGTGAGAGGAACCAGAAGCAGACCGTGCCGACCGGAACGAACAGGCTGGCAGCAGCGGTCATCATCCCGCCGCGCGCCGCATCGTAACTGCCATCGGGCAGCAGCACGCCCAGTTCCTTGAAGGCATCGGGCAGCTTGATCTGGACGGTGTAGAACATCACCGAGCCGAACAGTGTTATCGCGCAGATCAGTGCCATCAACCGCCATGGAATGTCGCTCCACCGGCCCTGCTCGCGTTGCTCCGCCAAATGCTCGCTTTCCTCTGGCTCCCACGTGAATGCGAGCACCATCGCGAGGAATATGACTGGCATAAGATAAAGCAGGAACACGTTGTGCCAGTCCCGCGCGCCGACAATCCCGGCAACCAGGATAGCAAAGATCGCGAATGTGCTGGCGACCCCGGTCTGGGCCGAAAGCCAGCGATTGCGGGCCTCGCCTTTGAACATGTCGCCAATCAGGGTGGTGGACAGGGTCATAAGCACCGCCTCCACCACGCCAACCGCGATCCGGCTCCACAGGATATGCGCAAGGTCGGTCAGGAAATAGGGCAGCACGCCGACCACAACATAGAGCGCCATCGACCAGATCAGCAGCCGCCTGCGTCCAATCCTGTCACCCAAAGCTCCGGCCGGGATAGAGAACAACGCGACACACAGGGCCGGAACGGTGATGATCCAGCCGATGTAAAAACTCAGCTCAGCCGGTGTATATTGTCCGGTCGGCCCATAGGCCTCGGCAATCTTGGGCGCGATCGGCGCGACGAACAGCGCGGCCATCACCGACAAGGTGATCGGCAATAGCAAGGAGATGCCGGTCAGGAAACCGGGCTGGCGGTGTTCAGGCATTGCTGGTGTATTCCTCCCCACTTTGCGGTCTGCCTATCCGCTCTGCCGATTGCCCGCAAAGCGAAACGGTGCAACGATGCTCATCGATGCCGCCGATAGGGTCGGCACCAGGAGCAGACGACGTGGCGGTGGAGTTCAAACGCATTCCCTACATGGTCGTGTTCGACGAGGTCAGTGCCTTCAAGGACACCTATGGCGGGGCGATCGGCAAGGTCGCGGTTGAAGCAATGCACCTTAAGCCCGATGTGCCAAGCGACAGCGTGGTGATCTTCTCGCATCCGATCGGCGGCGGGGCGTGGCTGCCGTTGGTGACGATGCTCGCCAAAATGGGCGTTCACACGATCTATGCCAACACCCGCTATCGGGGCAATGACACCGCGCTGATCATGGAGCGCGCGGTGATGGATTTCGGCGCGGTGATCCGCCACGCCAAGGACCGGCTGGGCTACAAGAAGGTCTATCTCGGCGGGTGGTCGGGCGGCGGCGCGCAGAGCCTGTTCTATCAGGCCGAGGCGCAGGACCCGCGCGTCACCCACACTCCGGCGGGCGATCCGTATGATCTGACGGCGGCCGGGTTCATTCCCGCCGATGGCGTGCTGCTGCTCGCCGCGCACCTCTCGCGCAATCTGACCCTGACCGAATGGATGGATGCCTCGATCGAAGATGAACGCCGCCCGTTTGAGCGCAATCCCAAATGGAACCTCTACGCCGCCGATGGGCCCAAGCCCCCCTATTCGGCCGATTTCGTCGCCGAATACCGCGCCCGCCAGATCGCTCGCAACCGCCGGATCACCGCTTGGGTCAAGGACGAGCTGGCCGCGCTGAAAGCGCAAGGGCTGGAAAATCACGAACGGTGCTTCACCGTGCAGGGCACCATGGCCGATCCGCGCTGGCTCGATCCGCTGGTTGATCCCAACGAGCGGGCGCCGAACCACTGCATGCTGGGCGATCCGTTCGTAGTGAATGATGGCCCGGTGGGCCTCGCGCGGTTCAGCACTCTGCGGTCGTGGCTGTCGCAGTGGTCCTATGATGACAGCAACGGCGATGGCCTCAAATGCGCCGCGCGAATTTCAGGGCCGATGCTGGTGATCGAAAACGGTGCCGACGATGCCTGTACCCCCAGCCACGCTGCGCGGCTGATGGCGGCGGCGACCAAGTGCCAGATTGACCATCACCTGATCGCCGGGGCCAACCACTATTACTTCGGCCAGACACCGCTGGCGCAGCAGGCGGCGCAGCTGGTGAAGGGCTGGATCGACGCGCAGCCATGACCCGCTCAATCGAATTCGTCGAAGTTGGCCCGCGCGATGGGTTGCAGAACGAGGCGCGGCTGGTCTCGACCGCCGACAAGGTCGCACTGATCCGCCGCGCGATTGCAGCAGGGGTGAAGAGGATCGAGGTGGCGAGCTTCGTCAACCCCGCCAAAGTCCCGCAGATGGCTGATGCCGAAGCGGTGGTGGAGGCCTTTGGGCGGCCCGAGGGCGTGACCCGGATCGGGCTGGTGCTCAATCAGCGCGGGGCAGAGCGGGCCTTGGCAGCGGGTGTCGATCAGCTTGGTGCAGTAGCGGTTGCGTCCGATCAGTTCGGGGTGCGCAATCAGGGGCAGAATTGCGAACTGTCGGTCGAAGTTGCGGCGCGGATCATGGCGATGGCAAGGTCTGCCGGGATCACCGCGCAGGTTACCATCGCCGTGGCCTTTGGCTGTCCGTTCGAAGGTGCGGTCGATCCGGCACGGGTTGTGGCAATGGCACGAAAACTGGCCGAGCTTGGGCCAGTCGAGATCGCGCTGGCCGATACTATCGGAGTCGCGGTTCCGGCCGAGGTTGCCGCGCTGGTAAGCGCCGTGGGGGCCGCAATCGCCCCGCTTCCGGTCCGGGTCCATTTCCATAACACCCGTGGCACCGGGATCGCCAATGTCTGGGCGGCGGTGGAGGCTGGGGCCAGCGTGGTGGATGGCTCGATTGGCGGGCTGGGCGGCTGGACCATTCCGGCGCTGCCGCCGCGACCGGGACGGCCGGCGCATTACCGCGAGTCGTCTGACCTGCCGAAGCGCCGACGCACGCTCAAGCACACTCCGTCACGCAACCGCTTTCTCGAAGCCATCCACCATATCGAACTCAGCGCCATCGATCTGGCCGTGCTGTGCTGCTTGCGCGCGCCGGACATGGACGAGCAGTTCCACCGCGACGAGCTCGCGGTTGCCGGCGAAGAAGCCGTTCATGCCGGCCTGCTCGAGGACCTGCTGCGCTCCCGCGGCATCGAGCCAGGCGCGGATCGCCGTCCTGGATTCCGGGCCGGGCGTTCCGGCCGAGCTGCTGCACCGCATCTTCGATCCCTACTTCTCGACCCACGACACCGGCACCGGCCTGGGCCTCCCCATCGCCCGCCG
>CALMBN010000343.1 GCA_937860195.1 uncultured Novosphingobium sp. | reverse complement strand
TCCCAGTCTCCGACTCGCCAGGGCATCGGCCAGCCGCCCAGGACCGCATCGATTGTGCGTCCCTTCACATCCAATTGCTCCTGATACGCCGCGGCGCATAACGCCGTGACCTGATGGTCTCTAAACTGCGGGCTATAGCCCCACTCCGGCTGCCATTGATTCGCACGCAGCCACGTTTGAACCGCAACAGACCCGTACCGAAAGATCGCATCCAGCGGTTCGGCGGAGGCCTCCACGCTCATTGCGGGCTGGGGGTGCCGCTATTCAGCTCGGGTCGCAACAGCGCCCGGACAATAAAGAACAGCCCGACCAGAACCAGCGGGACTGATAGCCACTGGCCCATCGAAAACCCGGTCTGACGGGCAAATTCCTGCAATTGCTCGTCCGGCTCGCGGAAATATTCGGCCATGAACCGAGCCAGCCCCATGCCGAGCGTGAACAGGCCAACCAGCAAGCCGGGCTTCCAGCGCGCGCGGGTCTTCCAGAACAGCGGCAGCAAAATGACCAGCAACAACAGGCCTTCACCAAGCGCCTGATAGAGCTGGCTGGGATGGCGGGCCACATCGCCCGCGCCTTTGAAGACAATCGCCCACGGCACATCCGGTCCGGCCACCCGGCCCCACAGTTCGCCATTGACGAAGTTGGCGAGCCGCCCGAACATCATCCCGAATGGTACCGAGACCGCGATGTAATCACCCACGCGAACCATCGAGAGCTTGTTCCGCCAGCAGACCCAGGCCATCGCGATCACCACCCCGATCAGCCCGCCGTGAAAGCTCATCCCGCCTTGCCACAGCTTGATCAGTTCACCCGGATGGGCCCAAAGGCTGGGAATTCCGGTGGTTCCACCGGTGTAGAAGGTGGCATAGCCGAGCCGCCCGCCGAGGATGACGCCCAGCGTGCAATAAAAGAACAGGTCGTCGATATGGCGCTGCGCCATCGGCGCGCCAGGGGCCTTGCAAGCCTTGGACGTATGCCAATAGGCGAGCAGGATGCCCGCAAGGTAGGCGAGGCTATACCAGCGCAGCGCAAAGCTGCCGATCGTGAAGACGTTCGGGCTGAGACCCAGGTCCTCAAAATGGATCGGCGCAGTGGTGGCTGCGGTAGCCAGGCTCGCAAGCGATAGTGACAGCAAGTGCATAACCCCTTAGATGTTTCCGCAGCCCACGGACGGCGCGATACCGCCGACGCTTGTGGCACAGAGCAATCCGGGAAACAAACCCGGTTGAGGGAGCGCGAAAGGGGCGCGGCCCATTCGATGGGGAAAAGGATGCCGCATGCGCAGTGAACTTGATACGACCCTTGATGACGTTGTTGCCCGGCTGACCGCAGCCGGTGGGCCGCTGGAAACTGTTGCATTTGAACGGTTCGGGCGGTCGCTGCCAATGCTCAAGAACGCTCCGCCGACGCTGCCGGTGCTGTTTGAGATGTTCTGCGCCCAGCATGGTGAGGCAGAGTTTCTGGTCGACGGCGAAATCCGGCTGACCTTTGCCCAGACCTACGCTGCAGCCCGCAGGGTCGCGGGTGGGCTGGTGGCCGGTCACAAGGTGCAAAAAGGCGACCGGATCGGGATCGCTGCGCGCAATTCCACCAACTGGATCATTGCCTATATGGCCGTGCTGATGGCAGGCGGCTGCGCTGCGCTGCTGAATGGCTGGTGGAGCGGCGAAGAGATGGGTGCCGGAATCAAGCTGACCGGCTGCACCATGGTGCTGGCCGACAAGCAGCGCGCCGCACGGATTGCCGAGCTCAATGTCGACACCAAGCTGGTGCTGTTCGAGCATGACTGCGGCTGGGAGCAGGGGCTGTCGGCACTGCTGGCGGGCGGCGGCGGTCCGGAAACCCCACTGCCAACCTTGAACGGTGATGATCTCGCCACGATCCTTTATACCTCCGGCTCGACCGGGCTTTCCAAGGGGGCTTGGTCGGATCATCGCGCGGTGACCCAGGCGGTGTTCAGTTATGTCGCACAAACACTGACCATTCTGACCATGATGACCGAACGGGGGGATGCGCCGAGCGTCCAGCCGTGCAGTCTGGTCAACGTGCCGCTGTTCCATGTCACCGGCGAAGTGCCGCTGTTCCTCCAGTCGTTCGTGATCGGGCGCAAACTGGTGTTGATTCCCAAGTGGGACGCCGAAGAAGCGATGCGGCTGATCGCGCAGGAAAAGGTCACCTATTTCGTCGGCGTGCCGCTGATGAGCTATGAAATCGCGACACATCACAACCGCGCCAAATACGACCTCACCAGTTGCGTCTCCTTCGCCGCCGGCGGCGCGCCGCGCCCGGTTGAGCATGTTAAACGGATCAAGGATGCGTTGCCGCACGCCTTCCCCTTGCTCGGCTATGGCCTTACGGAAACCAACGCGGCAGGCTGCGGCAATCTCAACGAGAATTACCTCGCCAAGCCAGGTTCGACCGGAACTGCGACCAAACCGCTGATCGAGGTCGGGATTCTTGACGATGCCGGGAAAGTGCTACCCGCCAGAACCACCGGCGAAGTTGCGTTCCGCTCGATCGTCAACTTCGGCGGATACTGGGAAAACCCCGAGGCCACCGCCGAAGCGATTACTGCTGATGGCTGGTTCCGCACCGGCGATCTGGGCTACCTTGATGAAGACGAATACCTGTTCATCGTCGACCGCAAGAAGGACATCATCATCCGCGGCGGCGAGAATATCACCTGCATCGAGGTGGAAGAGGCAATCTATGCCCATCCCGATGTTGCCGAAGCCAGCGTGTTCGGGGTCCCGGACGAGAAATTCGGCGAGCTGCCGGTGGCGGTCTATCAGGCCGAAGAAGGCCGCAGCCTGTCCGAGGATGCACTGAAGGCGTTCCTCAGGGCGCACATCGCCCCGTTCAAGGTGCCGGTGCGGCTGTGGGAAGAAACCGAAAGCCTGCCCCGGCTCGGCACCGAAAAGGTTGACAAGCGCGCGCTGAAAGCCCGTTACCTGCCGGTGTGGGAAGCAGAGCAGACATCGACCGGCTGACCGGATCGCGCGTCGCCAATCAGCGCGCGGTGATTGATCGCCGCGCGCTGACTGAAGCGATTGCCGAGGCCGTCGAGACGCAGGGCGCGGCCAAAGCGCGGCCCAAGGTAGTCGAACTGCTCCGCGCCGCGCTGGCCGGGGGCCGCGAGGAGATCGCCCGCCGCCTGGTCGAAAAGCCCTCGGCCGGGCACCTCTGTGCCGAGGCACAGGCCTTTCTGGTCGATCAGCTGGTCCGGGTGATCCACGATCACGTCGTCGGCGAAGTCTATCCTTCGGGCAATCGGTCAACCGGCGAGCGGCTCACGATCATGGCGGTCGGCGGCTATGGCCGGGGCGAAATGGCCCCGCATTCTGATGTCGATATCGCTTTCATCACGCCGAGCAAGCAAACCGCCTGGTGCGAGCAGGTGATCGAGGCCACGCTTTATTTCCTGTGGGACCTGGCGCTGAAGGTTGGGCAATCCAGCCGCTCGCTCGACGATCTGGTCCGGATGGGCCGCAGCGATCTGACGATCCGCACTGCACTGCTTGAAGGGCGCTATGTCTGGGGCGATCAACCCCTGTTTGCCGAGGCCCAGGCCCGGTTCTGGGCCGAAGTCGTCGCCGGGACCGAACGGCAATATGTCACCGAAAAGCTGGCCGAACGCAACGAGCGCCACAGGCGACTTGGCGACAGCCGCTATGTGGTCGAACCCAACGTCAAAGAGGGCAAGGGCGGCCTGCGCGATCTCCACACGCTCTACTGGATCGGCAAATATATCCACCATGTCCGTGATGCGTCGGAGCTGGTCGGGGTGGGTTTGCTCAGCGGGCCGGAATACCGGACGTTTCGCCGCGCGGAGGATTTCTTTTGGGCGGTGCGCTGTCACTTGCACGCGATCACCGGGCGGGCCGAGGACCGGTTGACTTTCGATCTTCAGCGCGAGGTTGCCGCGCGGATGCAATTTGCCGAGCGCCCCGGAAAAAGCTCGGTCGAGCGGTTCATGCAATACTTCTTCCTGCAAGCAAAACGGGTCGGACATCTGACCGGGCTGTTCCTGGCCCAGCTCGACGATCAGTTCGCCAAAAAGCAGCCACGCGGATTGCTCGCAGGGTTCCGGGCGCGGCGGCGAATGGTCAAAGGCTATCCAGTGTTCGGCGGACGCATCTCGGTCCCGTCCGACACCTGGTTTGCCGAAGATCCGGCGCGGCTGATCGAGGTGTTCGTGGTGGCGGATGCCAACCAGTTGGAGCTTCACCCCGATGCGATGCGGCTGGCGGTGCGCGATGCCCGGCTGGTTGATACGGTACGGACTGATCCGCGCGCCAATGCGCTGTTCCTTGACCTGCTGACCAGCCGCCACGATCCCGAAACCGCACTGCGCTGGTTCAACGAGGCCGGGGTATTCGGGCGGTTCGTGCCTGATTTCGGGCGGGTCAATGCGCAGATGCAGTTCGACATGTATCACCACTATACCGTCGACGAGCACACCATCCGGGCGATCGGGCTGATGGCCCAGATCGAAAAGGGCGAACAAAAGGCCGATCATCCGCTCGCCACTGCGATCATTCACAAAGTGGTCAATCGCCGCGCGCTCTATGTTTCGATCCTGCTTCACGATATCGCCAAGGGGCGGCGGGGCGACCATTCGGTGCTGGGGGCCGAGGTTGCGTTGAAACTGTGTCCGCGACTGGGTCTGTCGGCAGAGGAAACCGAGCTGGTCGCCTGGCTGGTCCGCCAGCACCTGATTCTGAGCGCCACCGCCTTCAAGCGCGATCTGGCTGACTGGAAGACGATTACCGATTTCGTCGCTCAGGTGCAGGCGATCGAGCGGCTGCGGTTGCTGGCGATGCTGACGATCGTCGATATCCGTGCGGTCGGTCCCGGGGTCTGGAACAGCTGGAAGCGCCAGTTGATTCACGAGCTTTATGAGGCTGCCGAGGAACGCCTGCGGCTGGGCCATGTCCAGCGTGGCCGGACCGAACGGATCGCCGCCAAGCAGAGCGTCGTGGCCGAGCGGCTGGGCAAGGACGGCAAGCTGGTCGGCAAGTTCGCCAAGCAGCTGGGAGATGCCTATTGGATCGCCGAACCCGACGATGTGATCGCCAAGAACCTGACCCAGCTTGAGGCGGCCACGGGCAAGTCGCTCGATGTTCAGACCGAATACTACGCCGCGCGCGGGGCGACGCTGGTGACCGTGATCGCAGCCGACCATCCGGGGCTGTTCTACCGGATTGCCGGGGGCATTCACCTCGCTGGTGGGAACATTATCGATGCCCGCATTCACACCACCCGGGGCGGAATGGCGGTCGATAATTTTCTGGTTCAGGACCCGCTTGGACGGCCGTTTTCCGAAGCCGGCCAGCTCGCCCGGATCAAAACAACGATCGCCGACGCTCTTGCGAACAAGATCAAACTGGTCCCGCAGCTGACCGCGCGTCCCCATGCCCGCCCGCGCGCTGATGCCTTCGAGGTCCGCCCTCGGGTTGAATTCGACAGCGCCGCATCGAACCGCTTCACGGTGGTCGAAGTCAACGCGCGCGATCGCCCCGCATTGCTCAGCCGCCTGGCCCGCGCGCTGTTCGAGGCCAAGCTGATGGTCCACTCTGCCCACATCGCCACTTATGGCGAGCGCGCGGTCGATACCTTTTATGTGACCGACCTGTTCGGCGAAAAGGTCGAATCCGCCGCGCGGCTCAAAACGGTCGAAAAGAAGCTGCTGGAGGCGGCTGAGGAGGAAACAGTCGAGGTCGCGGCGGCCTAGTTCTTAGCCCCTCCCCGGCGGGGAGGGGTTGGGGTGGGGGTTCCCAAGCTTGAGCAGAACCCCCATCCCAACCCTTCCCCAATGGGGAAGGGCTCTGGCACCCATAGCGTGGCTTTACCCGATCAACGCCTCGGCGATCTGCACTGCGTTGAGCGCGGCACCTTTGCGTAGATTGTCGCCCACCACGAACAGCGCGAGGCCGTGCGCGACTGTTGGGTCCTGACGGACCCGGCCGACGAAGACTGGATCCTTGCCTGTCGCTTCCAGGGGATTGGGCACTTCGCAGACCACCACGCCAGGAGCCGAACCCAGCAATTCGAGTGCGCGTGCGGCGCTGATCGGGCGTTCGAACTCGGCATTGATCGACACCGAATGGCCCGAAAACACCGGCACCCGCACACAAGTGGCTGAGACTGGAAGTTCCGGAATCCCGAGAATCTTGCGGGTTTCATCGCGTAGTTTCAGTTCCTCTTCGGTATAGCCGTCCTCGCCCAGCACGTAATTCAGCGGAACGACATTGTGGGCGATTGGCACCGCCCACTTTTCAGCTTGTGGAAGCAGGTCATCATGCCCACCTTCGGCCAGCAGCCGCGCCTGATCGCCGACATGGGCAAGCTGGCTGGCCAGAACCTCGATCCCTTCCAGCCCTGCGCCCGAAACTGCCTGATAGGTCGACGCGACCAGCCGCGTGAGTCCGGCCTCATCGTGCAGCGGCTTGAGCGCGGGCATCACCGCCATGGTGGTGCAATTGGGGTTGGCGATGATCCCCTTGGGCAGGTTCGCCATCGCATGGGCATTCACTTCAGCGACCACCAGCGGCACCTCTGGATCGGCGCGAAAGGCGCTCGAATTGTCGATGACGATGGCACCGGCGGCGGCAACCCTGGGGGCGAGCGCCCTCGATGTTGCACCCCCGGCGGAAAACAGCACAATGTCGAGACCTGCATAGTCGGCCTTGGCGGCGTCCTCGATCGTCACGCCATCGATCACCTTGCCGGCCGAACGCGCCGATGCGAACAGGCGCAGCGTGGCGATCGGAAAGGCACGCTCTCGCAAGATCTCGCGCATGGTTGATCCGACCACGCCGGTCGCGCCGACGATGCCGACATTCAATTGCTGACCCTTGGGGAAACGATGAACCATGATGCTACTCCTGTTTGGGGAGAGCAGTGCGGGGTTCGTCTTGTCCGAATGGAAATCCCCGCCTGCTCGGTGCGGGGCGGGTTGTCCGGGTGGCTTAGCGACGCGACCCCACAACCGTTCCCGCAAGCGCGGTCGGTTTGATGGTAATAGTCGGGATCGGCCGATTGCACATGGACCGCGCCCCTAACCGCCCAATTGCGCAATGTAAACGCCTTTGTTGCAGTGCAGCGCGAAACTATGGTGCGCAGCTAGCCGCTCCGAAACGCGTTGGTAATCGGATAGCGCCGATCTCGCCCGAAGTTGCGCGTGCCCAGCTTGACCCCCGGCGGGGCCTGGCGGCGCTTGTATTCGGCCACGTTCAGCAGCCGTTCGATCCGTACCACCGTTTCGCGGGTGAAGCCCTCGGCGACCAGCTGGTCGACGCTCTTTTCGTGCTCGACCAGCCCGAGCAGGATCCCGTCAAGCACCGGATATTCAGGCAGTGAATCCGAATCCTTCTGGTCGGGGCGCAGTTCAGCCGAGGGCGGCCGGGTGATGATTCCTTCGGGCATCACCGGACCATCCGGGCCAAGGCCGATCCTGGGCTTGTGCCGGTTGCGCCATTCGCTGATCGCGAAGACGGTCAGCTTGTAGGCATCCTTCAGCGGGTTGTAGCCGCCGGCCATATCGCCATAGATCGTGGCGTAGCCGACGCTCATCTCGCTCTTGTTGCCGGTGGTCAGCAGCATCGGCCCGAACTTGTTGCTGATCGCCATCAAGGTGACCCCGCGGATTCGGCTCTGGACGTTCTCTTCGGTGATATCGACGTCCTTGTCGGCAAAGGTGCCCGAGAGCATTTGGTCGAAGGCCACAACTGCCGGATTGATCGGGATAGTCTCATACTTGCAGCCGATCATCCGCGCGCATTCGGTTGCCAGATCAAGGCTGAGCTGGCTGGTGAAGCGGCTGGGCAACATCACGCTCCACACCCGTTCCGGCCCCAGCGCATCAGCGGCAATCGCGGCGCAGATCGCAGAATCGATCCCGCCCGAAAGGCCCAGCACCACGCCGGGGAACTTGTTGCGATCAACATAATCGCGCAGCGCCAGCACCATCGCGCAGTAGATATCTTCGGGATGATCGGCGAGGCGCGCGATCTCGCCCTGGTCGCAGCGCCAGCCGGTCGCAGTACGGGTCCAGCGCGTGGTAACCTCCTGCTCCTCCCAGTCTTTCATCTGCACTGCGAGGTTGCCATCGCCGTTGACCACAAAGCTTGCCCCATCGAACACCAGCTCGTCCTGCCCGCCGACGCGATTGAGATAGGCCAGCGGCAGCCCGGTATCGACCGCGCGGCGCTTGGCCACGCCGTCGATCCGCAGCGTATCCTTGTCGATCTCATAGGGGCTGCCGTTGATGCAGATCAGCAGCTCAGCCCCGAAGTTGGCGAGGTGCCGGCAAACATCGGGGTGCCAGATATCTTCGCAGATCGGTAGCCCGATCATCACCCCCTTGAAGACAATCGGTTCGGGCAGAGGGCCGGGCTGGAACAGCCGCACTTCGTCAAACGTGCCGTAGTTGGGCAACTCGTGCTTGAACCGCACCGCCGCAACCTTGCCGCCATCGAGCAGCGCGATTCCGTTGTGGAGTTGGCCATCCACCACGAACACCGAGCCGACGAGCATTGCCGGGCCGCCGCCCGACGTGGCTTTCGCCATCGCTTCAAGCTGCGCCGCCGCGCGCTCGATCAGCGCGGGCTTGAGCACTAGATCCTCGGGCGGATAGCCGATCAGCTGCATTTCGGGGAAGACGATCAGATCGGCCCCGGCTGCACGGCTGCGCGCGGCGAGCATCGCCGCGGCATTCCCGGCGATATCGCCGACCGACTGGTTGAGCTGAGCGAGCGTGATGGATAGCGTATCGACCATGATGGCAACCTAAGCGGTGCAGCGCGCTTCGCCAAGGTCAGATCATGCAAAGGAGTGGCGGACGATCATAGCCGCCCGCCAGCAAGGACTCAACGCGCCGCTTGGACTGGCGCTTTCAATTGACGTGAAGCCTGGGCCTTCGCATCACGCAGGCAATCGCGCTCGGCGGCTTGCTGCGCGACTGACATTTCTGGATCATCCAAAGTCGCAAGGCACAAATCAGCGCCAGCGTGCTTGATGCGTCGATCAAGCTTGGCCTTGCCAGACTGGGTGGTCAGGTCAAGATCGCCGGTTCGAATTCGTGCAACAACTGTTCCGTCGGGATCCGGACCGCGCAGCGAAAGCCAATCGTGCCGCAGTTCGGTTCTGCCCATGGCTGTAATATCGCCATTTGGCGCATCAGCCAGCGCAGGACTGGAAACGGTCAACATGGCTGCTGACAGGCAAATGTCACGAACGAGCTGCTTCATTCAAAGATCCTTTCCCGGTGGTTCTCCGTTCACGGGGCTTTTTGTCCTGATTTGCGCACGGTCGCTGTTCAAACTGACAGAGCCGTAAAATACCCCACCAAAAGAATAGTTGGCGTATCTAATATTACAACACTTATTAAATCTGTAACATAACAGCTATTGAACTGATATTGCGAGACTTTTCGGTGTCAAAATTTAGTCATAAAAAGGAAGCCTGTCGAAAGGTTTGTTGCAAGATTGCGAATCAGGGGGGCTTCCCCTCCCCCAATTGCCGCGCTAGCCTGTGCAGATGATCAATGATTCAACGCTCAGTGCCGCCTTTGCCAATGCCAACCTGCCCGGTGTCGTAGGGATGATCGTCGATCGGGACGGGGTGCGGTTCAGTCAGACGCTCGGGGTGACCGATGTCGATAGCAAAGCGCCGCTGGCCGAGGATACCCGGTTTCAGATCGCCTCGATGACCAAGGCGCTGGCGACGCTGGCGGCGATGCAGCAGGTTGAGGCGGGGCGGCTCAGCCTTGATGCACCGATCGGCGAAGTATTGCCGGAACTGGCCGATGCCAAGGTGTTGACCGGGTTCGATGCAGCAGGCCAGCCGCAAACCCGCCCCGCCGCGCGGCCGATCACGTTGCGCCACCTCCTCACCCACACCGCCGGGTTCGGCTATTTCTTCATCCACCCGCAATTGCTGCAATATTTCGCCGCCGTGGGTATGCCAGTGCCGGGTTCGATCGCCGGTATCCGCACCCCTTTACTGTACGATCCGGGCGACCGGTGGGAGTATTCGACCTCGATCGACTGGGCCGGCCTGGCGGTTGAGGCGGTGACGGGCAGCAAGCTGGGCGATTACATGGCCGAGCATGTCTTTGCGCCGCTCGGCATGACCAGGACCGGATTCGACGATACCTTGCCAGCCGGTGCAGCGCAGGTTCACGTCCGCGATGAAGCTGGCGCCTTAAAGGTCCAGCCGATGTTCCTTGGCGGCGGCGAATATCACAATGCAGGCGGCGGCCTGATCGGCACCGCGCCCGACTATGCCCGGTTTATCCGGATGGTGCTCAATGGCGGCGAACTTGATGGCCAGCGGCTGATCGGCCCTGCCCTGTTGGCCGAAATGAGCCGTAACCAGGTCGGCTCGCTGCGGGCCGGCTATATGGGCAGCGCCATGCCTGCGCTTGCACAGCCCTATGACACCTTTCCCGATCAGCACACCGGCTGGACCCTGGGCTTTCTGACCAACCCCGAGACCGGCCCGAACGGCCGGAGTCCGGGCAGCCTTGCCTGGGCCGGCATCTTCAACTCATACTACTGGATTGATCCGGCAGCAGGCGTGGGCGGCGTGATGATGAGCCAGCTTTCGCCGTTCGGCGATCCGGGCGCACTGGCCTGTTTCGGGGCGCTGGAGCGGATGGCCTACGCGTAGGGGCGGGACCCTGGGCCGAACAACGAGAATCTGCCGAGCGGATTTGCCACCCCACTGGTGGCGCAGATCGCAGAGCGGCCAAACCCGTCTCGCCTGCGCATTTGATCGCAATCTTCGTTTTACACGCACTATGCTTGCGCCGCTCGCCAAGCCGCTTGCAAGCCGGCCGGGCTTCCGGTGCCGAAAACATAACGATCAGGCCGGATGAGCACGGCATCGGCATGCGCGCTCTCAAACCAGGCCGCCAGAGGCTCGGCGAAGGGTTTCAAGTGATCCTCGGCCAGGTCCTCCCGGGAAAGAAGGTGTGGCCCGATGCCAATCAAACTGTCGAGGCGTGTGCCATTCTGCGCAACATATTGCGGAAAATAGCTTCCGGCGGCCGGGCTGCCGGCAAGGATGACTCCGTTTGAAATCGGCGGATAACTGGGCGGTCCATCCGGTAACTTGCCGAGTTTTCCCGCTATTTTGAGCTTCATATCACGCACAAAGGCTGACCATTTGTTCGTCGTGCAGACCAATCTCCCCATCATGATCGCCATATCAATCGTTGCGCGCGCATGGGGTTCGCGTTCGCGCTGATAGCTATCGAGCAGCTGGTCCTGTGCCTCTCCATGGAGGACGGCGGCCAGCTTCCAGGCCAGGTTTGCGGCATCGCGCAGGCCCGAACACATCCCCTGTCCAGCAAATGGGGGTGTCTGATGAGCGGCGTCTCCTGCCAGCAGGATGCGGCCCTTGCGCCATTTTTCGGCAACCCGCGCGCGAAATGTGTAGACCGCCGTCCGCTCGATCCGCACGGCACCCTTCACATTCCATGGTTCGAGCAGCTTTTCGACAAAGGCATCGTCACTCACTTGTTCCGACGTTTCTCCGGGCTTGATCATAAATTCCCAGCGGTGCCTTCCTTCAGCCATCAGCACACATGTGGTGGGCCGTTCGGGATCGCAGATTTGGAGGTTCGCGGTCGGCAATCTGGCTGGATCGTCAACCAGCATGTCCACGACCAGCCAGGGCTCCTCAAAATTGAGATCATCAAAGGCAATTCCCGAAGCCTCACGCAGCGGCGAACGTGCGCCATCCGCGCCAACCAGATAGCGGGCGCGCACCGTCCGTTCACCCTCTGGCGTGACAACCAGCGCTGTCACGCCGCTGCCATCGTCTGCGCAGGCTTTGAGTTCCCAGCCGCCGTGCAATTGCGCACCGGAATTCGTCAATAGCGACCGGCGAAGCGCCGCTTCGACCGAGGGTTGGTGGATCATATTTGCGACCGGCCAGCCGCCGGGGCCGATCTGATCGGCCCCGGCGAAGCAGAGCAGCAATTCGTTCCTGGCATTCAGAAAATCATAACGTGATGCGCTCCGGCTCGTAGTCATCACCTCGACGGCAACGCCGGCCTCCTGCAGGATGCGCATGCATTCATGATCAACATGCGCCGCACGCGGGAGCGGAAATATCTCCATCTCCTTCTCAGCGACGATCACGTTCACGCCGCGCTTTGCCAGCAAGATCGCGAGTGTAACGCCGGTCGGACCACCGCCCGCAATCAGAACATCGCAGTCAAAGGTCACAGCTCAGCCCTCCGCAACCATCGTGCCTTCGATATGTCCCAGCCCATCGACTTCACACCGCACAACGTCTCCCGGGTTCAAGAACCGGCGCGGGTCCATGGCTGCGCCGATGCCGCCGGGCGTGCCGGTGAAGATGAGATCGCCGGGTTCGAGCGTCATCGCTTGTGAGAGGTGCTCGATTTGCTCCCAAACATTGAACACAAGATGCTTGGTGTTGGAATCCTGACGCTTCTCGCCATTGACGAAGCAGCGCAGACCCATCGCATGCGGATCGCCGGCTTCGTCGGCGGTGGTGATCCAAGGGCCGATGGGTGCGTGAGAGTCAAAC
>CALMBN010000342.1 GCA_937860195.1 uncultured Novosphingobium sp. | reverse complement strand
CACGACCTTGAGCAAAGCGTCGCCATGGAATGCTGCCGCTGCGCCGCCGCCAAGCAGTGAAAACAGCGGCGCGGTGATGAACACTCCAAGCAGGTTGAGCAGCGCCGCAGCGACCACCGAACTCGCAACGTTGCCACCGGCCAATGAGGAATAGGCCGTAGCCGATTGCACTGTCGAAGGCAGGCAGCCGAGATAGAGGAACCCCAACGCGATCAGCGGCGGCATCCAGCCTTGTCCGGCTTGCCACAATCCCCAGCCCGTCAAGGCCATCCCGCCAAAGCACCACAGCGTCAGCGGCGCCAATAGCCGGAGGTTGCCCAGACCCGCTGCAACCTCATGCCGGGGCAGCCGCACACCGTTGAGGAAGAACAACAGAAACACCGCTGCGTTGGCGATCCATTGCGCCACTTCGCGCGAACCACCTTTGACCGGCAGCAACAGCGCCAATGCAATCGCCAGCACCAGCAAGCGCACCATCGGGTCGATGCGGATGCGCAGGTTCAACGCCCGGCCAGCTTGACCGGCGGCGCAGGAGTGGCGGAGAAACGCGGCGCGGGCGCGGGTTGGACCATACCGCCGTCCTCAACGAACGTGCTGCGCGCGATGTTGTGAGGATGCTGCGGAGCTTCTCGCAGGCTCAACACCGGGGCAAAACAGATGTCGGTGCCGTCCATGACCCGGCACCATTCGTCGCGGGTCCTGGTCAGGATCAGCGCAGTCATCCGCTCTTTCAAATCGTCCCACTTGGCCGGGTTCATCTGCTGGGCAAAATCAGGATCGCCAGCCAGCCCGGTCTTCTCCATCAGCAGTGCGTAAAACTGCGGCTCGATCGATCCCAGCGAAATCCACTTGCCGTCGCTGGTCTCATAGGTGTCGTAAAAGTGCGTGCCGCTATCGAGCAGGTTGACCCCGCGCTCATCGCGCCACTGCCCGTTGCCCAGGAACGTGTAGGTCATTGCCGAGAGGATCGCCGCGCCATCAACCATCGCGCAGTCGACCACCTGCCCTGCCCCGCCTGAACGCACGTGGAGCACCGCTGCGACAACGCCGAACGCCAGCATCATCCCGCCGCCCCCGAAATCGCCGACAGCGTTGACCGGAAACGTCGGCTTCTCACCCTTGCGGCCATAGGAATGGAGCGCGCCCGACAGTGCGATGTAGTTGATATCATGTCCGGCCAGTGGGGCCATCGGTCCGGACTGACCCCAGCCGGTCATCCGCCCGATCACCAGCTTGGGATTCAGCGCCAGCAACACATCCGGGCCAATCCCCATCCGCTCGATCACGCCTGGACGATAACCCTCGATCAGCGCATCAGCAGATCCGACAAGTTCCTTGAGCTGCACGATCGCGGCGGGATCTTTGAGGTCAAGTTCGATCCGCTCGCGATTGCGGTTCAGGATGTCGCGATTGCCGCTATCCCCGAACCGTCCGGTGGTTCCCGGCCGCTCAACCCGGATTACCCGCGCGCCGTGATCGGCCAGCATCATTCCGCAAAACGGTCCTGGTCCGATGCCCGCGAGTTCAATCACGGTAACGCCTTGAAGTACCCCGGCCATGGCTTGCTCTCCGACAGTTTAATCGCGCGATGAAATTGCCTTTAAGCGGCGAGGGCAACTTGTCGAGAGGCGTTAGCGCAATTTGCCCTCGGCTTCTGCCAGCAAGGCTTGGTCCCCGCCAGTCTTGCGGGCCTGGGCAATTAACTGCCGGACCAGATTGGCATCATTTGAGGTCAGAGCAAGGACCGTCGCCGCGAAAGAACTTGCCGGAGCGATTTGCCAGGCCCGCTCGGCGGTGGATGCCGCAGCTTTGGGATCACCACTGCGCAATTGCGCCAGCGCCAAACCGGCAAGCAGCCGGGCATCCCGATTGCCGCCGCGCAACCTAAGGTTTTCCAGAAGCAACCGGGCCCTGCCCCAGTCTTTGGCATCCAATGCCTGATTGGCGGCGATCCGGGCAGCCAGACGGCTACCGGGCGCGATTGCCAGATATCCCGAGATCAAATTGGCGACTTCCGCGCCGCTTCCTGCCTGCTCCAAAGCAATAGCCGAGCGCAGCAACAGGTTATCAGTCAGGCGAATTTTGCCTGCGTCCTGATACCGCTGCAAGGCCGCAGAAGGCTGACCCGCCAGCAACTCGATGTCACCCAGCAGCCCCTGTGCTTCGGCAGAACCGGAACGCAGTTCTTTGTATCGGGTTGCAACCCTTCGGGCACCAACCATATCGCCGCCTTCCAGCAAAGCGCGAACATAGGGCACGGCAATCGCCGGGTTGCCTGGTTGCTCGCCCCAGCGCAGGGCAAGAACGGCGGGCGGATCGCGCTCAAACAAGGGCAATAGCGCAGGTTGATTGGCCACTGCCGCACGATCGAGGAGCGCGGCAGCTCCGGCGCGATCGCCTTGTTCCTCCAGCGCCTGACCCAGAATGCTCAGCAAATAGGGCGAGGCATCGCCACGCTCAGCCATTCGGCCATACCGGGCGAACAATTGCTGATAGTCACCGGATTCAGCCAGCGCCCGCGCCAACAACAGCTGGACCCGCGGATTCGCGCTTTGGCGATCTGCCAGCGGGATCAGCTTTTGCGCGGCAACGTTGGCGTTTCCCGCTTCAAGTTCCAATAATCCGCTGAGCAGCATCGCAGCTGGAACGGTATCGAGCCGCTGGCCGATCCGATTGTGGAGCGCACGGGCCAGATCGACCTTGCCCACGCGTGCCGCCAGAACCGCCTGGAGATAGAATGCCTGCGCGTTCGTCGATTCAAGCGAGAGGATCTTTCGCGTGACGACCAGCATGTCGCTGGCCCGGCCCAGTTCGCCCAGTGAAGCTGCATATCCAGCGAGCAATGCCACATCATCCGGCGCAGCAGTCAAAGCGCGCTCAAACAGGGGCAAGGCGGCTGCGTGACCTGCCGAATCGCGGATCAACTGTGCTTGAAATTCCAAGGCACGGGGATTGTCAGGTCCGACCGTTAGGGCCTGATCGGCAGCATCGATTGCCTGTCGCTGCTCACCGCCCTGATAGCGCAGCCGCCCGACTTCAACCCAGATCAGCGGATCGTTCGGGGCGACCGCAAGCGCTTTGTCAAGCGCTCGCCCGGCAGCTGGAAGATTGCCCTCCAGCCGTTCCAGCAATCCCAGCAGACGCCACCCACGGCCGTCTTCACCTTTGGCGAACTGACCCGGCGCGAGCCATTCCCTGGCTTTCTGGCGCTCGCCTTGCAGCAGCAGCGCCTCGCCCATGCCGGCTGCAATGTCGGGTTTTACGGCCCCTGCATTCAGGGCCCGATCAAGCTCTGCTTCAGCCGCGATACCATCACCCTGCTTCAGCGCAGCCTGAGCCCTGTCGATATTCACCTGCGCAGCCTCGGGCACCGCCAGCAGCGGCAGCGGCAGCGTGAGTAATAGCAACGGAAGCAGGAACCGCCGCATTTATCAGGTCTGCAAATCGTATTGCTTCAGCAGATCGTACAGGGTCGGGCGGCTGATCCCGAGCAGCTTTGCGGTGTTCGAAATATTGCCTTCAGTCCGGGCCAGCGCATGCCGGATAACCCGGCGATCCGATGCTTCGCGCGCGCATTTGATATTCAGCGCCTGCGCCTCGCCCGCTTCGGGCGTGGCCAGATCAAGGTCTGCGGCACCGATCAGCTTGCCTTCCGACATGATCACAGCCCGCTTGACCCGGTTTTCCAGTTCACGGACATTTCCGGGCCAGGGCCAGGCATCGATGGCTGCAAGTGCATCGGGTGCGAAACCTTTGCTCGCAGGGTTCATCTCCCTTGCGAACTTTGTCTGGAAAGCCTTGGCGAGCAGCGCGGCGTCGCCGGGCCGTTCGGCCAGACTGGGAATCTTCACGACGATTTCCGCGAGGCGATAGAACAGGTCCTCGCGAAAAGTCGCAGCGGCGATCATCGCTTCCAGGTTCTGATGGGTCGCGAAGACGATCCGCGTGTCGACCGGGATCGCTTTTCGCGAACCGATCCGTTCGATCACCCGTTCTTGCAGGAACCGCAGCAATTTGACCTGCAAAGGGAGCGGAATGTCGCCGACTTCGTCGAGGAACAGCGTCCCGCCGCCTGCTTGCTCGATCTTGCCCTCGGTGGTTTTGACTGCGCCAGTGAACGCGCCCTTTTCATGCCCGAACAACTCGCTTTCAAGCAGGTTTTCCGGGATCGCGGCGCAGTTGATCGCCACGAAAGCGCCGCCACGGCGATCGCTGGCTTCGTGAAGCCCCCGCGCGAGGAGTTCCTTGCCGGTCCCGCTAGCCCCCAGCAACATCACCGAAACATTGGTGTTTGCCACCCGTTCGATCGTGCGGGCAACCTTGACCATTTCGGGCGCAGCGGTGATCAATCGCCCAAGCACGCGGTGGCCATCGTCGCTTTTGCTGGCGAGTTGGCGGTTTTCAGCTTCGATCCGGTGCAGTTGCAGAGCGCGGCGGACAATCAGGCCCAGCGCTTCGATATCGACCGGCTTTTGATAAAAGTCGTAAGCGCCTTTCGAGATTGCAGTCAGCGCCGATTCCCGCGCGCCGTGGCCCGAGGCGACGATCACTTTGGTATCGGGCTTGATCGCCATGATCTCGTCCAGCACCGCAAAACCCTCGCTGGTCCCATCGGGGTCTGGCGGCAGCCCGAGGTCGAGTGTGACCACCGCCGGCTCCTCGCTGCGCAACGCGGCGATTGCACTTGCGCGATCAGTAGCCTGGATCACCTCAAAATCGGGGTAAGCCCATTTTAGTTGGGCTTGCAGTCCGGCATCGTCCTCGACGATCAACAGTTTGGGCTTGGAATCGGACATGTCAGGCGACCTTGCTGCCGGTTTTCCCGGCTTCGTTGATGGTTTCGATAATGGCGGCCGCTTCGGCCAAAGGCAGGATCACGGCAAAGCGCGTGCCCAACCCTTCGCGGCTTTCGACTTCAAGCTGTCCGCGCATCGAGCGGACCAATTCGCGAGCCTCGTACGCACCGATCCCGAATCCGCCCGGCTTGGTTGAATCAAACGGCTTGAACAGGCGGTTGCGAACAAAGTCGGGACTCATCCCGGTTCCAGAGTCCACCACTTCGAATTGCCCATTGACCCCATCGGTGCTGACCGAGACGAACACTGGTGCATCAGGAGCACTGGCCTCGATCGCGTTCTGGACCAGATGGATAAGCACCTGCTCCAACGATTCGCGATGGGCAGAAATTTCGCAGTCCGCCGCTTCGACCAAAGTAACCGGATGGCGGCTTTTTAGCTGCGCAATCACACTGCGGGCAGCCCCTTCGGCCTGAACCGGAACAAGGTTTTCAACCAGGGTTGTGCCATAGCGCGAAAGCCGCGCGACCAACCCGTTGAGCTTGTCGGTCGAATTGCGCAAAGTCACCAGCATGTCGGCACGGAATTCAGGATTGTCGGCGTGCTGTTCAGCGTTGCGTGCGAGCAAGCCCATCTGGCTCGCCAGGTTTTTGATGTCATGCATCACGAACGCGATCCGGCGGTTGAACTCATCAAAACGGCCGGCTTCAGCCAGCGCATCCTGTCCGGCATGTTCGGCAAGATAGCTTGCAAGCTGACGTCCGACGACTTTGAACAGATCGAAATCTTCCCAATCGAGCCGCCGGACATAGGCCGGTCGCGCAAGGACCACCATTCCGGCCAGCCGGTCGAAATGAAGCAGCGGAACCAGCACCCAGGCCTTGGGGTCTGCCAGCAACCAATCCGGCACCTCGAACGATGGATTGGGCGAACCGCGCACCGCATCGAGATCGACAATATAGCCGATCAGTTCGAACCGCCGGGCCTGTGCCGCGCAAATGGCTGTGCCAGGCACCTCGGCAGTCGGCCAGTGCCAGCGGGCCGCCAGCTCTAGCTGGCCATTTTCACCGGCAACAAGCAACAGTCCGGCTGGACTGTCGGCAACATCGGCCAGGGCGCGGATGATCCGCTCGTTGAGCGACGGGCTTTGCGGACCTTCCTGCCCGATTGTCTTGGTGAACCGCAGCCATTCGGCGCGGTAATCATAGCGGTGCTGAAACAGATGCTTGATCAGCGACACCCGCAACCATCCGCGCAGCCGTTGCGAAGTCACCAGCGCCACCACAACCAGCGATGATATTGCAACGAGAGCAATCTGGAGCAGCGTAGCATAATCACGGCCCGCGAAGGCGAGACCCTGCGCGGTGATTACCATTGCAATCAGGTATCCGCCGATCAGCAGCAGTGACAACGATTGGAAAGTGGCGGCGCGCGACGGTCCGAAGCGCAGCTTTTCACTGCGCTCGCCCGCCCCCATCACCAGCAGTCCGGCAATCGGAATGCCCAGCAGCCCGCGCAGCGCTGCGGTCACCAGCGGCTGTCCATCGGACAGGTAAGCGATCGCGTAGTGATTGAGATCAACGGTCCAGAGCACCGCCAGCGACAGTGCCGGCCAGCGCAATGCAAGGCGGGCCTGCTGCGAGGCTCCGCCATAGAGGTTATGAACCAGCACCAGCGAGCCTATTGCCACCAGCAAATGCAGCAACGTCCAGGCCTGAAGACCTAACGGCGCAATCGGGCGTTCGAACAACACAGCGATATTGACGATCTGAAGCAGTTCGACAAAGGTCAGCACCAGCAGCATCGGTCGAACTGGCCGCATCGAGGCATCGCGCCCGTCGATGGCGAACAGGCGGTAGAGCGCAAAAAGCCACGCAAGATTGCGCAGGTTCTCTGCAACAGCAGTCAGTGGCGCGCCGATCCCCTCGACCACACCAACCAGAGTCCAAATCCCGCTGAAGGCCAGCGCCGCCGCCAGAGCCGGTCGCGCAGTGCCGAACCGGTGGCGACGGTTCAGCAACCAGGCTGCCCCCAGCAGGCATGCGATTGCCCCGGCGCACCACAGCGCCGTGCCAATCCCAACCCAGGTCGCGGTCGTGATCATGCTAGCGCGACCCCTCTGACCACAACACCACTCGCAGGGTCTGCAGCAGGATCAAAAGGTCAAGAAACGGGGTGTAATTCTTGGCATAGTACAGATCGTATTCCAGCTTTTGGCGGGAATCATCGAGGCTCGCGCCGTAGGGGTAGTTGATCTGGGCCCAGCCGGTTATGCCAGGTTTGACCATGTGCCGCTCGGCATAGAACGGCAGGTGCTGTTCCAGCTCATCGACAAATTGGGGGCGCTCTGGCCGCGGGCCGACGAAGCTCATTTCGCCTTTCAGCACCGACCAGGTTTGCGGCAATTCATCGATCCGGACCTCGCGCATGAACCGGCCAATCCGGGTGACGCGCGGATCGTTCTCCTGCGCGAACTGTGCACCGCCGGTTTCGGCATCGGTGCCCATCGAGCGCAACTTGATGACTTCAAAGTTCTGGCCAAACAGCCCCACGCGCTGCTGGCGATAAAACGCCGGCCCCTTGCTGTCGAACTTCACCAGGAGCGCAAACAACGCGATTATAGGTGCAGACAGAACCAGCAATATCGAACTGGCGGTGATGTCGAAAAGCCGCTTGACCGCGCTGGAAATCGCCCGGCCAGATGAAAACCCGTCGGAAAAGATCAACCACGACGGATTGACCGTCTCGAGATCGACCCGGCCTGTTTCACGCTCGATGAAGCTGGAGAAATCATTGACGTGAACGCCGGTGGTCTTGATCCGCAGAAGATCGGTCAAAGGCAGTGAATTTCGCCGCTCTTCCAGCGCCAGCACCACTTCGCTGACATTGAGGTTCTCGACATGGCGGGTCAGATTTTCAATCACGCTGCGCCTGATGGCCTCGCCAATCACCGGCTTGCTTTCGGTCATCGCGACATAGCCAACGATGACAAAGCCACTTTCCGGGCGGTCTGACAGCTTGCGCAGCCGCGCAGCCCGGTTCCCGGCGCCCAGCACCAACACGCGTCGGCGGAACGCGGATGCGCCAAGAATTCCACCTGCAATGACGCGATTGACCACCAGCAGGATGATTGAACTGGCCATCGCGTAGACCAGCACCGAGCGCCAGAAATTGTGTCCGCCAAACAAAAAGTCCACAAACGCCAGACCAATGATCCCAAGCGAAACCGCGACCAGCAAGCGGGCGGTGGCGAACCGCATCGAGCGCAAGGCATCTGCGCCATAGACTCCAACTGCAACCATCGCCGAAAGCATGATCCCGGCGAAGCCAGCCAATTGCCAAAAGCGAGAGGTCATCCCACCGGCATCGATGCCGATCTGGCTAGCGCGCAGCCGCCAGCCAAAATCGGCCGCCAAAAACAGCAAGGCAAGGTCGATCAGTCCAAGCAGCAGCACAGCGTGCGGAACGTAGTGTTTGAATAGCCGGATCATGGCTTGGCGCGGGCCTTTTTGTGGTCTTGCGCACCGTGCTAAGCAGGAGAAGTGAAATGTCGGTAAACTTTACAGACCTTGGTTAAGCGATCTTCACCGGACGAACTGGAACGGAGTGAGGCCCCGGCTGCGTTCGTCAAACTGCAGGGCCGCGCCGCGCGGTGGCAGCGAGCGTTGCAGACAATCACCGCGATGGCAGCGGGCACAGCCTGGTCCGATCCGTGCGGCTTGCACCGGATCGAGGCTTAATCCACGCGCCTGGGCGAGTTGCGAGGCCAGCGTTGCTTCCAATCCCAGAATCACTGAAAACTGAGCGGTTTCGCCTCCTGGCGCGCCGCTGCCTTCGACTGTCCGCGCGAGGGTAAACCAGTGCGAGGTCTGGCCATCGGTCTCCGCAAATTCGACCGTCTGGACCTGAAACCGGCCCGCTTGTTCAAACGCGCGGTGAATGTTCCACACCGGGCAGGCGACCTCGCTTTCCAGCATGGTCGTTCCGCTGGCTCCGGCATAGCGCTTGGAGAACTGCCCCGCCCGGTCGATCCGGGCCATAAAGAACGGCAACCCGCGCTGACCGACCCGCTGGAGTGTTGTCAGCCGGTGGGCAAGCTGTTCAAACCCGACATTGAAGCGCCGCTGGAGCAGCGCCAGATCATATCCGGTGGCCTCGCAGGCGCGCATGAACCGGCCATAGGGCATCAGCAGCGCCGCGGCGAAATAGGCTGCAAGATGACGACGGAACAACCGCCAGGCCGCGCGATCAGCAAACTGGGCACCGTCAGCCAGCGCCGCAATTGCTTCGCCCTGCTCAAGCATTGCTAGTTGCAGCGCGACCTGGAAATTGCGCGAGGACTGATCGAGCAGTTCTGAAAGTTGAAGTTGACGGGCGTGGAGATCAAGCCGCCGCAATGCATCCGGCATCACCTCATACGGCAAAACGCGCAGCGATAACTGGTGCTTTTGCCGCAACCGTTCAGCCAGTGCGGCTCCGATGTCGGCATTGGACAGGCGCAGGTCGTCGGCGAGTTCTTCGGCCGCAGCATCCAGATCGGCGAAATGGTTGCGCCAGCGCTCGATCTCACGCCGGGTCAGGTCCATCGGATCGCTTGCCGGGGCGTTCCCTGCCTCGCCTCCAGCATCATAGAGCCGTGCGAACGCCAGTGCAGCCTGCGGCGCGGCGGCGAGCCATTCGGCGATCTCGTCACGGTCTATCGCAAGGTCGGAAAAGCGTTCGTCGGCCAAGCGGCGGCGCAGGCCATCGACTCCGCCAACTGCTTCATCCTGCCGCAAACTGCGTGGATCGAAATCAAAGGTTTCGGCCAGTTGCACCACCAGCCGCGCCGATAATGGACGCTGGTTGCGTTCGATCAGGTTGAGATAGCTCGGCGAAATCGCCAACCGCGCTGCCATCGCAGCCTGCGTCAGCCCCTCGCGGCGGCGCAGACGGCGGATTGCAGGTCCGGCGAGAAAGGCATTTTCGGCCATGAGTCCGTTTGTCACAAATTTTACAACATTGCAACTTCATTCGCTGGAATGACCGCATTTATACAACAATTGTTGTAATTTCTGTGACCGGATTCGCGCACCCTCAGGCTAATCCTTGGCCAACCCCTCCCAAGGAGAATTCCCGTGAGCTACACTGATACTATCGCAAAGGCCGGTCAAACGATTGCCCTGAACACCACCTGGGACGGGATCAGCGCCGAATCAGTCGCGCGGTTACGTCTGCAGAACCGGTTCCAGACCGGGCTCGACATCGCCAGGTACACCGCCGCTATCATGCGCCGGGATATGGCTGCTTACGATGCAGATCCCGCCGCCTACACCCAGTCGCTGGGCTGCTGGCACGGCTTTATCGGCCAGCAGAAGCTGATTTCGATCAAGAAGCATTTTGGCACCACCAAGTCTCGCTATCTGTACCTGTCGGGCTGGATGATTGCTGCGTTGCGCAGCGAATTCGGCCCGCTGCCCGATCAGTCAATGCACGAAAAGACCAGCGTTCCGGCGCTGATTGAAGAACTTTACACCTTCCTGCGGCAGGCCGATGCGCGCGAGCTGAGCGGCTTGTTCCGCGACCTGGACGGTACCCGCAAGGCTGGTGACGAGGTCAAGGCCAAAGCGCTTCAGACCAGAATCGACCACTATGAAACCCACGTCGTGCCGATCATCGCCGATATCGATGCCGGGTTCGGCAACGCCGAGGCAACCTATCTGCTGGCCAAGAAGATGATCGAAGCCGGTGCTTGCGCGCTGCAAATCGAAAATCAGGTCTCCGACGAAAAGCAATGCGGCCATCAGGACGGCAAAGTCACTGTCCCGCACGAGGACTTCCTCGCAAAGATTCGCGCGATCCGCTATGCTTTCATGGAACTGGGGGTCGACGACGGGATCATTGTCGCCCGCACCGATTCACTCGGCGCCGGCCTGACCAAGCAAATTGCATTCACGCGTGAGGCCGGTGACATCGGCGATCAATACAACAGCTTCCTTGATTGCGATGAGGTCACCGAGCTCGGTCACGGCGACGTGCTGATCAGCCGGGACGGCAAGTTGATGAAGCCCAAGCGCCTGCCCAGCAATCTGTTCCAGTTCCGCAGCGGCACCGGGGAAGACCGCTGCGTGCTCGATTGCATCAACAGCCTGCAAAACGGTGCCGACCTGTTGTGGATCGAGACCGAAAAGCCGCATATCGCCCAAATCGCTGGGATGGTCAGCCGAATTCGCAAGGTCATTCCAACCGCGAAGCTGGTCTACAACAATTCCCCAAGCTTTAACTGGACGCTCAACTTCCGCCAGCAAGTGTTTGATGCGTGGGCAGAAGCCGGCCAGGATCTTGGCGCTTACGACCGCGCAAACCTGATGAGCGTGGACTATGATCCGACCGATCTGGCCGCAGAAGCGGATGAACGGATCCGCACTTTTCAGCGCGATGCAGCGGCCCAGGCCGGGATATTCCACCACCTCATTACCCTGCCGACCTATCACACAGCAGCGCTCAGCACCGACAATCTGGCGCGTGAATACTTCGGCGAGGCGGGTATGCTGGGCTACGTCAAGAACGTCCAGCGCGAGGAAATCCGGCAAGGAATTGCCTGCGTAAAGCACCAGAACATGAGCGGCAGTGACATTGGCGACGATCACAAGGAAATGTTCGCTGGCGAAGCCGCTCTAAAGGCGGGGGGCGCGCACAATACGATGAATCAGTTCGCGGCCTAGAGAGCCGTTCCGACCTCCTGGGGAGGAGAAGCGACGGTCGTCGGGGTGCCCCTTTCGCCCCGGCGGCCGTCAATCAACGCCCCTGTAGCCCGGCAACAAACCCCAGACCGGGCCGCCCGATCGCGAAGAAGTGCCAGGTTCGCAGCATCAAGCTGCCCGCTCTCGCAACCGCGCCGACAAGTCCCGAAGAAGCTTGTGAAACCAAACTTGGTGCCCCTGGCCCGACTCGAACGGGCACGTCTCTCGACAAACGATTTTGAGTCGTTCGCGTCTACCATTCCGCCACAGGGGCACTGTGTGCGCGACGGCGCTTAGACTCGGGATCGGCTTGGCGCAAGCCGCCTTGGAATTATGGCTGGCCTCGTCCGATCAGGCGCGCAATCCTTGCCCGGGTGCGGGCAACGAACAGCCCGACATATTCTTCCGGCGAAAAGAGGTTGGCCAGCCGGGCTTTCTCGGAGAATCCCTGTGGGTGGGCCAGGTTGACGATTGCCGGCGCGCTTGCCTGCAACGCATTGAGCGCGGGCAGAAAGGGCGAAGTGTCTTTCGCGAAAAACACGATGTTCTGGCGATACCACCAGCACACGCCGGAATTGTTCCAGACATGCGGCCGGATTGCATCGATCATGCGAAAGCCGTGGCCCTCGAACTTGGCGACCCAATAACTCAAGGGCTGCTCGTTGACGTGATGCTGTCCGCCCTGCCCGCCGATTGCCGCAGAAAACATGATCGTATCGGACAATCCGGCCAGGCTCGCCACGAACCCATCGGCCTTGCCCTCGTCAAGGTGTTCGGCAACTTCCAACGACATGGCCAGATCAAATTTCAGATCTTCGCAAAACGGCTTTGCGAGGTCTGTCGCTTCGAAATTCTCGCTGGCAACGAGCGGGTTGGCTTTCTGGACCCAAGGGCCATCGCGGCCTTTGACATGGGCAACCCCGCGCTTTGAAAATTCGTCCAGCCAGACACCCCGGCCGCAGCCGATATCGATGACGCTGCGCAGTGTCATCGAATTGAGCGTCAGCACCTGCCAGATCAGTCTGGTGACTGTATCGGCTGAGCGCTGGGTTCGATCATAGTCCCGTTGATAGAAGGACTTCGAATAGAAAATTGACAAGGCTAGCATCCTTCCTTGTTACGACTTCAGGGCCCCGGCGATCGCCTTGTGCAGGCGCGAGTGTAGCGTGTCATTACCGGCGAGCACCTGCTTGTCACAAATGGTCGGCGATGCTCCGCGCCAATCGGTCACGAAACCACCAGCCTCGCGCACCAGCAGGCACCCGGCGGCGGTATCCCACACCGCCAGATCGCTTTCCCAGAACGCATCGAACCGGCCCGAAGCGACCCAGGCCAGATCGAGCGATGCCGCGCCAAATCGGCGAATACCCGCGACCTGCGGGGCCAATGCTGAGTAGATCTTGGTCCATTCGGCGCTGTCACCCCGGCCCGAAAAGGGAATTCCGGTGGCGATCAGGCTTTCATCAAGGTGCCGCCGGCCCGCGACGCGTAGCCGTGCATCCTGGAGCCAGGCCCCACGGGTCTTTTCGGCCCAATAGCTTTCGTCAGTGATCGGTTGATAGATCAGCGCGGCGGTCACATCCCCCCAGCCAGAGCCATCCAGCTTTGGCTCTTGCACCGCAATCGAAATCGCAAAGTGCGGAATACCGTGGAGGAAGTTGCTGGTCCCGTCGAGCGGATCGATGATGAACCGCGGCTTGTCGGGATCGCCTTCGATCACCCCGCCTTCTTCCATCAGAAAGCCCCAGCCGGGCCGTGCGACTCTCAACTCGTCCCACAGGGTCCGCTCGGCCCGCTGATCGGCCTTGGACACGAAATCGGCCGGACCCTTGCGGCTGACCTGAAGATGCTCGATCTCGCCAAAGTCACGGCGCAGGCGCTGACCGGCCTTGCGGGCGGCCTTTTCCATGACTCGGATAATCCCTGAAACGACTGCCATGATCTGTCTCAGTCTGCCTTGCTGACGTAGGTACGCTCGTAAACATCCACGATGATCCGCGTGCCTGCTGCGATGTGCGGCGGGACCATGACCCGGACCCCGTTGTCGAGGATCGCCGGCTTGAAGCTCGACGACGCGGTCTGGCCTTTCACCACCGCGTCAGCCTCAACAATCGTGGCCTGGATTTGCGCGGGCAGCTCAACGCTGACCGGACGCTCGTCCCACAGTTCGAGGACCACATCCATCCCGTCCTGGAGGAAATCAGCGGCATCGCCGAGCAGGTCCTTGGCGAGGTTTATCTGTTCGTAGTTATCCTTGTCCATGAACACCAGGGCGTCGCCATCGGCGTAAAGGTACTGGAAATCCTTGGTATCCAGCCGGACCTTTTCGACCGTATCCTGGCTGCGAAAGCGGACGTTGGTCTTGCGGCCATCGATCAGGTTCTTCATCTCTACCTGCATGAACGCCCCGCCCTTGCCCGGCTGGGTGTGCTGGGTTTTGGCGACTTTCCAGATGCCTTTTTCGTATTCGATGATGTTGCCGGGACGGATGTCCACGCCGCTGATCTTGGCCATGATGCCTGCCTTTGGGGGATGAGAAAGAACCCGGTCACCAGACCGGAAGGTTTGCGCCCTTAGCGCGCGGCGTGCGGCGGGGCAAGGTGGCGCGTTGCTTGCGGCAATGCTATGGGTGCGCGCGATGCTGCGATTTACCTTGCCCGCGCTGGCCCTGATCCTGTCCGCCGCCGCCCTAGCCGTGCCGGGCGGCCCGATCGATGTGCTCGCTCGGG
>CALMBN010000341.1 GCA_937860195.1 uncultured Novosphingobium sp. | reverse complement strand
GGCGGCTGGCAATGGCTGAGGGCCGCTGGGCCCACGCCGCCGCCGCTTTCAAATCAGCCGCCGAAATTGAGGAAACCGAAGACTTCATGCGGTTCGCCGATCCCCCAGCTTTCTGGTATCCGGTCCGCCGAGACTATGCCGCCGCGTTGCTGGCCGCGGGCGACAGGGACGGGGCCCTGCGCGAGATCGATGCCGCGCTGAAACTGCGCCCCAAAGATCCGGTCGCGATGGAGCTGAGGGTGAGAATCGTAGGTTAGACTGCGCTCGGTCCAGCCGCCTGTGCCGCTTTCGCCCGCTGAAATCCAACCCGCTGGGTCAGTCGCTCGAAATAGGCTTTCATCCCCGGCGTGACCTGGTCTTCCAGCCCGATACTCTGCGCCAGCATCACCGCATAGCCGACCGAGATGTCAGCCATCGTGAACCGTCCCGCTGCGGCGAATTCGCCGTGCATCATGCTTTCGGCGTTTTTCAGGCGTGAGCCAAACCACGCGGCGTAATCCTCTGCTGCTTGCGTCACCCGGCGCTCGGGCGGCTCCAGCCGGGTGTAGCGCAAATGGATCGTCTGCGGGAAAGTCAGCGTCGCTTCGCCCATGTGGAGGAAGTTGAGGTAGCGGGCATAGTCCGGCTCGTCTGCCGCAACTGCCAGTTCGCTCGGGCCAAACCGGGTCGCGAGGAAATGCGGGATCGCGCTGCTTTCGGTCATCAGCGCGCCATCGACCAGCAGAGCGGGCACCGTGCCCAGCGGGTTGATGTCCTTGTACCCTTCAAACCGGAAACGCGGCGGGAACGGCATCAGCGTAAGCTCATATGGCAGCCCCAGCTCCTCCAGCGCCCACAGCGCCCGGAACGAGCGGGCATCGGCGCAGTGATAGAGGTGGATGCTCACAGCAGAGCCACCTGAGCTGCCGCAGCACACTTGGCGCTGGCCTGATCCGACCCGCCGGTCAGCATCGTTGCAGCGATAAACCCGCCGACCACCACCACCACGAACCCGGCGGTGGCAAGGCCAAGATACTTGTCGATGAACGCCTTGATCGGCGCGCCAAACATCCGGAACAGCACGCCAACGATCATGAAGCTGATCGCGCGGCTGACCACCGAAGCGGCAACAAAGGTCAGCAGCGGCATCGAAATGAACCCGGCGGTGATCGTCAGCAGCTTGAACGGGATCGGGGTTGCGCCCTTGATCATGATGATTTCGGCCCCGTATTCGCGCAGGTAACACGCCGCGCGGGGAAAGCTCTCAGTCAGCCCGAGCAGCGCCAGCAGCTGGGTCCCGATCGTATCGTACAGGAAATGGCCGATCGCATAGCCGAGCAGGCCGCCCAGCACCGAAGCAAAGGTCGCAATCACGGCAAAACGGATCGCCTTTTTCGGCTCGGCCAAGCACATGATCCCCAGCAAAGGGTGCGGCGGAATCGGAAAAAAGCTCGCCTCGACAAAGGCAAAGGTTGCCAGCCATCCTTCGGCGTGCGGGTGGACGGCTTTGGCCATAGTCCAATCGTAGAGGCGGCGAAGCATCGGGTATCCCCAGTCTGTCAGTCTTGCGCGCCTGCTTAGTGGGCCGCGCGGCGGGCGACAAGTGGCGAAGCAGCGCAGGTCAGACGAACCTATTCGGTTCTTAATGCTTGACATCGTAACGCTGTTATGGCACAAATACGGAACATCGCGACAAACCGATTCGGAGCTGCCCGGCACTGACGGCGGTTTCCCGCGATTCCCATCCACAGTCCGGATCACCTGCATGGCCGACACGTCAAAGTCGCGCCGGACCGCTGCTGCGGCTCCGGCCAAGAGAGTGCCTTTTGTCAAATGGTCCAAGCTGTTCCTCGGTGAACTGGCCGCAACCTCAAATGTCAGCGCCGCCGCGCGCCAGGCCAATGTTACCACAGCCGTCGCTTACGAAGCGCGCCGCGCCAATCCCGAGTTTAACCGGGCATGGCAGCGCGCGCTGTGCGAAGGCTATGACCACCTCGAAATGGAGCTGTTGCGGCGGCTGCGCGATGGTGAGATCAAGCCAGCGGCGGGGGCCAAGAAGGGCACCCGCACTTTTGACAACGCCACCGCGCTGCGCCTGCTCGCCGCGCACCGCGATGCGGCGGCACGCCAGCGCGC
Organism: uncultured Novosphingobium sp.; assembly: GCA_937860195.1. Taxonomy (GTDB): domain Bacteria; phylum Pseudomonadota; class Alphaproteobacteria; order Sphingomonadales; family Sphingomonadaceae; genus Novosphingobium. The sequence goes on along the minus strand of CALMBN010000341.1, from coordinate 3,175 downwards.
AATTTCTTCGAACGAGGATTCCGAAGCGATCATCCAGTCGATCAACACCAAGCTCGAAGTGATCCGTCAGCGCCGTCTCGCTGCTCCCGAAACCCCCGCCGCTCAGCAGGTCATCGATGTCGAACCACGAACTGCTTGATGCGCTGGTCGATCTGCCAGAGCCGGAGCGCCTTGCCGCGATCCGCACGCTGACCGAGGAAGAGCGCAAGGAGTTTCGCCATCACTGGCAGTTGTGGGGCCGCACCCGGCAACTGCCGCCATCCGGAGACTGGACCACCTGGCTGATTCTGGCCGGGCGCGGCTTTGGCAAGACCCGCGCCGGGGCCGAATGGGTCCGCACCACGGCCCAGGCCAATCCCGATGCCCGGATCGCGCTGGTCGGGGCCTCGCTCGGTGAAGTACGCGCGGTGATGGTTGAGGGCGAAAGCGGCATTCTCGCGGTCTGCCCGCCGGGCCAGATCCCTAGCTTTGAACCGTCCTTGCGGCGGCTGACCTGGGGCAATGGCGCGCAGGCCACGCTCTATTCCGCCGGGGAACCGGAAAGCCTGCGCGGTCCGCAGCACAGCCACGCCTGGTGCGATGAAATTGCCAAGTGGGAGAATGTGAACAGCCGCGCGACCCGCTGCTGGGATAACCTGCTGCTCGGGCTGCGGCTCGGCGAACACCCCCGCGTGCTGGCCACCACCACCCCGCGCGCTGTGCCGCTGGTGCGCCGCCTGCTGGACGAACCGGAAGATCAACGCGCGCTGGTCTATGGCAAGACCGAGGACAACAAGGACAACCTTTCCACCCGGTTCCTGACTGGTATGAAGCGCCGGTACGGTAAATCACTGCTCGGCCGGCAAGAGCTGGACGGCGAGCTGATCGCTGATCTGCCCGGCGCGCTATGGACCCGCGCCATGCTCGAACAAGCACTTGAGGCGGTGCCTAGCAGCCCGCCAGTCCGCGTGGTGATCGGGGTCGATCCGCCCGCCTCGGCTGCGGGCGATGCTTGTGGGATCGTGGTCTGCGCGCTGGGTGAGGACGGGATCGGACGCGTTCTGGCCGATTGCTCTGTCGTGAAAGCCAGCCCCGAAAAATGGGCCCGCGCCGTCGCCAAGGCGGCCGAGGCATGGTCCGCCGACCGGGTCGTCGCCGAAGCCAACCAGGGCGGCGCAATGGTGGCGAGCGTATTGCGTGCCGCCGAACTGAACTTGCCGCTTAAACTGGTCCACGCCAGCAACGGCAAAAGCGCCCGCGCCGAACCGGTCGCCGCCCTGTACGAAGCCGGAAGGGTAAGGCACGCAGGCCAATTCCCGGCGCTCGAAGACGAGCTTTGCGGGCTGATGGCGGGGGGCGGTTACGAGGGGCCAGGGCGTTCGCCGGACCGGGCCGATGCGATGGTGTGGGCGCTGACGGAGTTGTTGCTGGGGCGGCGGGGGGTGCCGCGGGTCCGTGTTGGTTAGTCGAAAATGGACGATTTCCCCTTATATTTCAGCAAAATTTCACACTGCCTCAGTATGAAACGCTTCACCCCGTTTTTACAATGTTCATACTTGCAGCACTAGATACTGCCGCATATATGCCGTTCAACACGTTTCACCACAGAGAAGGAGATGACTATGCGGCTGCTTCGTGAAGGCCACGGTGGCTAACGGTCAGGGTCTGTGACAGGATTTTTAGCTTTCTGGCAAGCTTACGGCCCCGTCCTAACCGGCGGGGCCGTAATCGTTTCTGCGTTTATCGGCATCGCTGTGCTGATCACCAACAGAGGAATCGCTCGGCGACGAGCTACATTGGATTTGATCCTTCACATCGAATCTGACGGCGATCTCATAAAATCTAGAAATGCATTCACGGACATCAAGCGCTCAGATGTCCGCTCCACCGCTTACGGCCACCAAGACCAACGCGCTTCAGAAGAAGCTGGCCACATTCGTACTGTTTTGAACATCAACGAGCTAGTTGCCGTCTCAATCCAAGAGGGCGTCATCGATGAAACCGTCTTTCGGAGATGGTTCAACAGTGCTTTCATTGATGACTACAAGTCAATGACTGGATACATAGAAGAAACACGGAAGTGGAGAAATCCTCACGTTTTCAAAGAATTGGAGGCACTGGCAAAACATTGGGAACAAACCAACGCCACTTGGTACGCTGGTCCTAGTTGGTTTCGCCGGAAATGGACCGCAGCCCTCAAACTACTGCGTGCCTAACACTACAAATTGACCATTCCGAGGGCCGCCCCAAAGTGGGCGGCCTTTTCATTTGGAGCCCCCCCATGTCCTTCCTTCAAACTCTGGCCTCCGCCTTCAAGGGCGGTGGGTCTCCACGCGTGCCGCTCGCGCGCACGTTTACTTCGCCTTGGCTTTATGCCGAGGGCAGCGCCAAGGCGCCGTTTGATTACTCCCGTGCGGTCAAGCGGGGGTATCTTGATAACCCCGTGGCGCAGCGCGCGGTGCGGTTGGTGGCGGAAGGGATTGGTGGGGCGCCATTGGGGCCGATCGATCCCAAACTGGCCGCGCTGGTTTCGGCGACCTCTGCCGGGCAATCGCTGCTCGAAACGCTGGCGAGCCAGTTGTTGCTGCATGGCAATGCCTATGTTCAGGTGATCAAGGATGGAGCCGGAGCGCCGGCCGAACTGTTCGCACTTCGGCCCGAGCGGGTCAGCGTAATCGCCGGGGCCGATGGCTGGCCCAGCGGCTATGCCTACAAGGTTGGCGAACAGGCGCTGAGCATTCCGGTGCTGGACGAGGACGCCAGCCCAAACCTGATCCACATCAAGTATTTCCACCCCGCCGATGACCATTACGGCGCGAGCTGCCTCGCCGCTGCCGACGAAGCTGTCGCCAGCCACAACGCCGCCGCCGCCTGGAACCGCAGCTTGCTGGAAAACGCCGCGCGGCCATCGGGCGCGCTGGTCTATGATCCGGGCGACGGCGGTGGGCTTTCGGCGGATCAGTTCGACCGGCTCAAGCACGAACTGGCCGAGGCCTATGCCGGGCACGCCAATGCCGGGCGGCCAATGCTGCTCGAAGGCGGGCTGAAATGGCAGGCGCTCAGCCTGTCGCCGTCCGACATGGATTTTGCCGAGTTGAAGGCCGCTGCCGCGCGCGATATTGCGCTGGCTTTCGGGGTGCCGCCGATGCTGCTCGGGCTGCCGGGGGACGCGACCTATGCCAATTACCGTGAGGCC